>CAZPMB010000015.1:0-2189 GCA_964587735.1 uncultured Candidatus Bathyarchaeia archaeon
AGGCCGTGGACGGCGACGTCAAGGGCGTCGGTTTCTGGCGGGACATGTTCAGCGAGGAGTACAAGGGACTGTTCTCGGCCTTCAACGGCGAGGAAACATATGGATTCGACAGGAGCGGCCTCGGAAGGGAGGAGCAGGAGCTTGCCCTTTTCCTGGCGAGCGAGAGGATGCCGGATAACCCGTTCCTGCAGGAGTTCAACAGGAGATCGAAGTACAACCACGTGAACAACGGCGAGGGGACATCGTTCGACCTCATCAAGAGGGACTACGCCTACTACTTCACCCCGCAGGAATACCCCGCGATACCGGGCGAGCTGAAGGAGAAGGTCTACGACATCTACAACAAAATCCTGAGCGGAATCTCCCTTTGAGCCCTAAGGCTGCCATTAGAGGACCTGATCTGGACACCCTCCAGTAATTTATGGCATGTAAAACCACAGCCTTTCTTCTGAAAGCATCTTTTTTAGAGCATGGATGACAACAACTAATGCAGGGATGGATCTGTTTGTCTGCAAAGGTTAGGCTCCACAGATACGACCTGAACCAAGGAACCGTCTCTGAGTTGGATGACATCGTCGCCTCCGATAGGGCCGTCTGCGTCTTCGTCAACGATGAGTTTTACAAGACCTTGATAGTCACGCCGACGATGATCAAGGAGCTTGTCGTCGGACACCTGCTTGGAGAGGGCGTGATAAGGTCGCTGGAAGAACTGAAGAGGGTCGAGGTCGAGCCACTCAGGGTCTTTGTTGAGCTGAGCGCCGAGGTAAATATTGACCAAGTCAATATGAGCAAGATGGACCTCATCACGACAACGTGTGGCTCGGCGAGCCCATCTTTGACGCGCGAAAAACTGGGCTCCATGAGGATCGCATCGGACATCAGAATCGAAGCTTTGAAGATAAGTGGCATGGTGACTGAGCTTAACCAGAGGGGGAGGCTCTACCGTGAGACGGGTGGAACTCACTCCGCAATGCTCTGCACCGCTGATGGCGAAGTTATTTCCTTTGCGGAGGATGTCGGCAGGCACAACGCGGTGGACAAGGTCATAGGCGCGGGGCTCCTATTCGGTGTTGATCTGAAAAAATGCGTGCTTTTCTCATCAGGGAGGCAGTCAAGCGAGATCGTTCTCAAGGTCGCCCGTAGCGGCATCCCGATGATTGCTTCGGTCGCGGGGCCCCTAGAATCGGGTATCGGAGTCGCTGAGGCCACGGGCATAACGCTGATATGCTTCATCCGGGGACGGCGGATGAACCTCTACTCCCACCCCGAGAGGGTCACAATGGGCGAAGGATAAAATCTCTAATGCCTTAGTTAAAATTCTTCAAGATTCTTGAGGATTCGTTTCAAAATAGGATTTTAATGATGATATTAGTGGATATTCAAGATTAGTTGTTTATGGTAGTCTTTTCATGTTTCATATAAAATGGGTTAATCTAATTATTCTCTTTTGCCTTCTTTCTAAGTCGCTTGCACGCCAAATTATTGATTTTTATAGAATTAGGTAAATTTACAATCTAATCCATGATTAATTTTAACATCAAACATGTAAAATAGTGTCTAAAAATAATAAATCGTTAATTGAGTTTCTCTATTAGTAACTAATCGAAACGGAGAGGTTGAAAGATGCAAAACGAATTACAGACAGAGGTCGTCCTCTGTCCGAACTGTAAAGAGGAGGTCCCCAAGACCCTTTACTGTTTGAACTGCGGCTATCCGCTTTACAAGATGAATCTTGACCGGTCGGCGCCCAAGGAGCCTAAAGAAGTCAAGGTTGAGGCAGAGATCGAACCCTTCTCGGTTGAACCCCTAACAAAACTCATCGAGGAGGAGGCAGTAGTCACCGAGCCCGAGGAACTACCAGTAACACCTATTGTCGAAGAGGCAGAGAAAACCGAAGTTAAGGCCGAGCCCGAAGTTACTATCGAGCCAGCAAAAGAGGCGGAGCCAGTTGAGTCGATTATATCATCGATAACAGGGGAAGCGATTGAGGCAAAGGCGGAACTGGAAAAGTTTGAAGCTGTAGAGGAAGAAATTATACCCTCAGAGGCACAAATAGAACCTCTCGTTGAAGCTCCTATAGAGATTACCCTTAAAGAAGAAGCCAAGAGTCCGGAGGAGGCTGAAGCTGTCGAAGTTCCAGAGGCAATCGTAGAATCCTTAAAGGAGAAGATAGTCGAAGAGCCCATCAT
>CAZPMB010000015.1:2289-4409 GCA_964587735.1 uncultured Candidatus Bathyarchaeia archaeon
TCATTGAGAGCGTCGAGAAGCCCGTCATCGAGATTGTCACAGAACCCATCATCGAGAGAGTCGCAGAGCCCGTGATCGAGAGCGTCATGGAGCCTGTACCTGTGTTCGAGCCGGAGCCTGCCATCAAAGATGTGATGGAGAACCTGGCCAAGAACATCTCCATGAAGATCAGGCTTGTGAATCTATTCCAGGAAGGAGGCGTCAAGGCAGAGACCTTCAACAGGCTTTTCGAGAGCTACGCGGCGCGGGGGGAGATGCTGATGAACAACCGCAACGATATTCTTGAGAGGACCAGGTTCGACCTGGACTCGATGGAGAGGGAGCTGAAAGAGGCGAAGATCGGCTTGGAGGAGCTCAACATCAGGAGGGCCATAGGCGACGCATCTGAGGACGAGTACAGAGCGAAGTCACCGGGATTCGAGTGGGACATCAGGGGATACGAGGGAGACATCGCCAAGAAGAAAGCCGAGATGGCCTACCTTGAGAACCTGACCAGGGTGATGTCAGAGGAAGAAATCAACGAGTTGAAGGGAAGGGGAGAGCGCGGCTACAGCTCCATCGAAGGGCTTGTGGACTGCGGTGTGATAAGCGCCGAGACAGGCGCGAGGACAAAGGTGGCGCTAGAGGAAGCCCTGACCTACCTCAGAGCCTCCAGCCAGTAGCCTAGCAGAGAACCCAAATTCATTTTTCTACTCCATAATTTTATAGGAATATATTCAAAAATTTGACATGAGAGTGAATTTTTCATCTCTAAAGGGCTAATAAGGTTTAATTTTTGACGCATTAGATTTCAAAATGAACCATATCAAATAGGCTCACTTGCGATACTACTCCAAGCGGTGCCTGTGCAAACCTGTATCACGTGCGCTAAGGTTGCCAGTGCTCCTGAACCCTCAATGCCTCGTGATCGCCGGGCCATGGAGGCATTGTACAGACGATGAAACAGAGGGGCTCTCGACCCGTGTTGCGGAATTGAAAATGCGTTCCGGCGGGTATTGTAAGGCTTATCCCAGGCCTCACATCGACTGTATCCTCTTGATCCGCCCGCTTACGCCACACCTGCCCATGGCCCCGAATGCAGTACCAGATCTCCTCGACTGTTTTATGCGATATGGCTATGGATGAGCGAAACGTCTGTAGGGTGCAGTGAGCCAATCCTCCGCCACTCAATCTCAAGAGCGGTCGGATTTCTGAGCCGTCGGGAGCCATTTGAAACTCTTCGGGCAACGACTTGGTTTCGAATTTAATCACTGAGGTTTCAACCCCCCCTTTTGGGTAGATGAGCTGATGCACTAATTGTCACGCGATTGATTAAACTAACGTTAGCCAAGATAAACTGTTATATCATTATAAATCCATTGAGCTAGAGAGCGGGATGCTGACTATCTGGGATATCCTGGGCATCTCGATACTCACAGGTCCACTCCTGTTGGTCGTCATGGCCCTCACATATGTCTATGTACGCGCAGGCATTGAGGAACTTGTCGATAAAACAAAGGAACATGCCTCTCAGAAGAATATGGACTTGGGCAAACATGTCACGCTAGACAGAAGGATGAAGAAATACATAGATGAACTGGCACGCAGGCGTACCAAAGAGACGAGAACACCGGTCTTTATAAAGTGGTTTGCGAGGATGACAGTTGCCCCCTTTACACTGATTACATTTGAGGCACTCAGGGTCGAATACTTCGTATTACTACATGGACTCCCCTACTTTCCCCATGCTCTGATCATAGCCATGCTAGGCTTGTCAATAGTAATTGTCTCAATATACTATGGTTTCTTCGTTGAATATGAATAGAATAATATCTACAACCATCACTCGCATTTTGTGACGTCGGAATTGCTACACGCTTTCTGAAAAAATAATCCTAGAAAGAAAAATTGGGGCGCTGAAGGGCCGATGTCAGTAACTTTTCGGTTCTGGGTCCCTGATTATCGAACCGGCCGCGCAGTGTACGGTCCCGCTGTTCCTGGGGCCGACCAGGCTGGGGCACTCCACCTCGACGACCTCGACGCCGATGCTCTCTAGCCACTTCGTGGCCTTCGGTTCGCCTGCGGGCACCAGGATCTTCATCGGCTCGAGGACGACCCCCGTCTCGGGCCCCCTCTGAATC
>CAZPMB010000015.1:4509-28616 GCA_964587735.1 uncultured Candidatus Bathyarchaeia archaeon
GCAGCTCCTCCCCCCTCCTGATGTGGTCGTACATGCGCAGGATGATCTGGCCGTAGACGGCCGGGTGGCAGACGTCGTCCGTATATATCGCCTTGACCTGATACGGCGGGTTGTTGGGGTCCGGCTTCCTGATGAGGACCTCGACGCCCTCCTCCTTGTACGCCTTCACCAAGTTCTCGTGGTGCTCGACCAGCTCTTTCAGGTCTGGCTTGAAGGACATCCTCCAGGCGCCCAGAGAGCTGTCGTGGGGAGGCCAGGGAGTGGGCTTGCCGACGCTCAGGAACTCCTTGCCGGGGCGGTGGAGCAGGACCATTCGAAGTTTGCCGACGTTCGTGTTGGCCCTCCACCTCCTGCCCCAGTACTTCTCCATCTCCTTCCCGAAGTCCGACAGGACCTGGGGGTGGTACTTCATGTACTGCTCGTGGAGGGAAAGGCCCGTGTTTATTTTGAAGCAATCCATCTCCTCTTTGCCCTCGGTCTGAAACTCGCCTTCGCTTGCCATTATGACACATTTCTACACTTGAAGAAGGGGTTTAAAACATTAGTTCCCCCTAATCAAAGCATCTGAACAAGGCGTGTTATTGCGCCGATTTGACCGCAGACGATGAAAAATGGCGAATCCAAATAACAAGTGGATTGTTATTCAGATTAAGTAAAGTACTGGTTTATTGGGCATCAAAGGCTAATATTAAGGCCCTGGTTTCTCTTCCTAGTAACTCAGACAAACACTTGCTTCAGATGCTTTGTAAGATCGCGATATAAACCTAACCAACGAAAATGCCCTAGCCAACCCCATTGAAAAAAGGAATTACTGGATTATCGGTCGGTCCTGTTCAGCCTCAACTTCGGAAACGGGCGTTACCTCTTCATCGACGTCTTTGATGCTCGAGCCGTGGGCGCCCTTGATCTCCTTGATGATCTCGGGCAGCCTTCTCTTCATCATGTTGAAGAACATCACCATCTCGTCTTTTCTCGGCAGCCTGTTGTTCAGGATTAAGAACTGCATCAGGAACTCGGAGTACGAGCTCCCCAGAAAGAAGCCGATCTGCGCATCCAGCTTCGATTTTATGCCAAAGCCGAAGAGGTCCACGACCCCCTTCATGTTTTTAATCTCCGCCTCGTCGATGTGGACGTCGACGTACTGCTCTAAAAAACCTCGGAAGAACGGGTCGCTCAAACCTACCACTTTTCACATTACGGCTTTGAGGGAAATTAAAGAGATTATGTATCCCGAATTCATGTACAATCGCTCGTAAAAGTAAGTTTGTTCCAGTATTCCCTATCTGCTCGGCCTCTTGCCAGATAAAGCTGCTGAGAAATTATATCTTTAAGCCTGAGAAAATAAGAGATAGGCAGAGGAATCCCGTTGAAGAAAAGGATACAGCCTCACATACTCTGCGGCGTTGGAGATGTTGCGAGATACGTCCTTCTCCCCGGAGACCCCAAGAGGGTCGAGAAGATAGCGTCTTTTTTTGATGAGTCGCACAAGGTTGCGGATTACAGGGGGTTCATAACCTATTCGGGGAAAGTTGACGGTATAGGGATCTCGGCCTGCTCCACGGGCATAGGCTGTCCGTCGGCGGCGATCGTATTGGAGGAGCTGTCGAAGATCGGCGCCGAGACCTTCATCAGGGTGGGGACGACGGGCGCGCTTCAGCCGTACATAGAAGTCGGGGACATAGTGATCGCTACGGCAGCCGTGCGCGCGGATGGCGCAAGCAGAACCTACGCGCCCATCGAATACCCCGCGACCGCGAGCTTTAAAGTGGTCATGGCCCTGCTACAGGCTGCAGAGGAGCTGAATAGGAAGACTTACACTGGTATCGTTTTGTCCTCGGACTCTTACTACGGGCAGAGCGGTGAAGCCATGAGGAAATTCGGCGAAGCAAACGTCCTCTCGGTCGAGATGGAGAGCTCGATCTTCTTCACTTTTGCCGGGGCGAGGGGGGTGAGGTCCGGTTCGATTCTGGCGGTTGACGGGAACCTCGTGAAGGGGGCTGGAAAGGGGGAGTTTGAGCCCGGCGAGAGGTCTGGGGAACTCGACGACCGCGTGCAGACGGCGATCGAAGACGAGATCAAGATTGCGATCGGGGCAGTGAAGATTCTGGAGAGGGGATCGAAGGTTCGTTGATCTTCGATCTTCCAGAATGAGGGCGGTCACTCCTTCACGTAGGGTTTGTAGTCGCTGGGGGGAGTCGCCCTTCCGACGACTCCGGCCAGGACCGCGACGGTGAGGATGTAGGGTATCGTAAGGATGATCTGGGGCGGGAGCAGACCCAACGCCTGAAGCCTCATCTGCAGGGCGTCGGCGAGGCCGAAGAGGAGGCTCGCCCCGAGGGCTCCGAAGGGCATCCACTTCCCGAAGATCATGGCGGCCATCGCTATGAACCCCCTGCCCCCCGTCATCCCCCACGCGAAGAGCTTGAGGTGGCCCAGGGAGAGGAAGGCCCCCCCGAGGCCGGCGAGTACTCCGCTAACAGTGACGCAGATGTACTTCACCCTGGGAACGTCGATGCCCGCCGTATCCGCCGCGGCGGGGTGCTCCCCGACCGACCTGATCCTCAGCCCCCATGGGGTCCTGAAGAGCATGACATAAGAGAGAACGGTCGTCAGCATCATGATGTAAACGAGCGGCGTGTGGGTTCCAATTATCTTCCCGATTATCGGTATGTCATTCAGCAGGGGTATCGAGACCGCCTCGAGGCCAGGAACGCCGGACGACGCGCCTCTGGAGCCCCAGATGACCTGGCTCATATAAGCGGTGAACCCCATGGCGAATATGTTTATGCCGGTCCCGCTCACGATTTGGTTCCCGAAGAACTTCACTGTCAGTATCGCGTGAAAGAATCCGAGCAGGCCGCCCACGAGCATCGCTGCAAGGACCCCCAGCCAGGGATTGCCTGTGTAGTAGCTCACGGCCACGCCGGTGAACGCGCTGGTGAGCATGATCCCCTCGAGGCCTATGTTGATGACGCCGACCCTCTCTGAGAAGATAGCGCCTAGGGAAGCGTAGGCTATTGGGGTCGCCATCCTGAGGGCCGCTGCGAAGAGCCCAACGTTGATAACGCTGAGGAGGTCTATCACCTGACTCTCCCCCTCCTGAGGATTCTCCGGATCAGCATGGGCGCCGCCACGAAGAGGATGACAAGCGCCTGGAGGAGGAAGACGATGTCGAGGGGCACCCCGGTCTCCCTTGTCATGATCATGCCGCCACTCCTAAACGCCCCGAAGAGCACCGCCGCGATGAGGGCGCCCACGGGATGCAGGCCTCCCACGAGGGCGACCGCCAGGCCGTCCCAGCCATAGCCAGGTGAGAAGCCCTCGATGAATCGCCTGTGGACCCCCATGATCTCGCCTGAGCCCCCAAGCCCCGCGATGGCCCCGCTAACGACCATGGCGAGGAGTATCTCGCGCTGAATGTTTATCCCGGCGTTCTCCGCCGCCGTAGGATTCAGCCCCGTGGCCCTTATCTCGTAGCCGAAGGCCGTCTTCTGTAGAATGTAATATGTTAGCACGACCAAGATGACCACCACGTATATCGAGGCCGAGAGCTGGGTGGGTTGGAGGATCCGCGGCAGCCTTGCCGATTCTGCGATGGGGACTGTCTGGGCCACCCACCCCGGGGCCTTGAACGGGTAGTTCACCATGTACCCTGTCACATACAGCGCCACATAGCTCAGCATCATCGTCGTGATGACCTCGTGGGCCCCGAGCCTTGTCTTCAGGATCCCGGGGATGAAGCTCCACATGCCGCCCACAAAGGCCCCGGCCAACAGGGCGAGGGGTATGTGGATGAAAGATGGCAGCCCGCTGAAGGATATACCGATCAGCGCCGAGGCGAACGCCCCCATCAGGAACTGCCCCTCGGCCCCTATGTTGAAGAGGCCGCCTTTGAACGCGAAGAGGAAAGCAAGAGCTGTGAAGGTGATCGGTGTCGCCTGGGTGAAGGTCTGGCCGATCCCGAAGATGTCGCCAAAGGCCCCCCTCAGCATCGCGCTGTAGGCGTTAAGGGGGGAGTAGCCCGTCACATACAGTACCAACGCCCCAACGATGAAGGCGAAAATCACCGCCACGACCTGGGTCAGCACTCTCTGGACGGCTGATCCCAACTTCGGCAGAAATGCAAACGGTAGTCTGCCAGCCAGACCAACGAGGTGTCTTCTGGCTTCAGTCACGCTTTCCACCTGCCATCAGTAGCCCCAGCTCTTGCTCGCTCGTCCCCTCGGGGTCCTTTATCGTCACTATCTCTCCCTCATACATCACGGCTATCCTGTTGCTCAGTGCCAAGATCTCGTCCAGGTCGGCGGAGACGAGGAGGACGGCGCTCCCCTGGTCACGCATCTCGACGAGCTTTCCCCGGACGTACTCGGTCGCCCCGACGTCCAAGCCCCTGGTGGGCTGGGCGGCGATGATGAGTTTGGGCCTCCTGCTGAACTCCCGGGCCACGATGACCCTCTGCTGGGTCCCCCCCGACAGCGTGCGTGCTGGCGTCTCCAAGCTCGGTGTCTGGATGGAGTAATCGCCGACCAGCTCCTTCGAGAATTCGGAGGCCTTGTCGAAGTCTATGCTGAAGCCCCACTTGGTGAATGCGGGCTCGCTCTGGCTGCCAAGGATCAGGTTCTCCATAACCGAGAAATCTGGGATCAGGCCCCTCTTGTGCCTGTCCTCGGGGATGTGGGAGATCCCCGACCTGATCCTCTCCTCGGGAGTCGCCCGGGTGATCTCTGCGTCGTCCAAGAATACCTTACCTTCGTCAGCCCGCCTCAGACCCATCAGGACCTCGACCAGCTCGGCCTGCCCATTGCCCTCGACCCCAGCGACGCCGAGGATCTCCGAAGACCGTACCTCGAAGTTCACGCCCCGGAGCGCCGGTAGGCCCCTGTTGTCCAGAGCCCTCAGGCCCTCAACCCTCAGCACGGTCTCACTGGACTCGATCTTCTTTTTTTCAAAGCTGGTGACGACGTGCCTGCCCACCATCATCTCCGCCAGCTCCTCGAGGCCCGTCTCGCTCGCCTTGACGGTCCCGACCACCCTACCCCTCTTGAGTACGGTGATCCTGTCGCAGATCGCGAGGACTTCCTTGAGCTTATGGGAGATGAAGATGACGGTCTTCCCCTCCCCCTTCAGGGCCCTGGCTGCGTTGAATAGCTCCTCCACCTCCTGGAGGGTGAGGACGGCTGTTGGTTCGTCCAAGATGAGGATGTCGGCCCTCCTGTAAAGGGCCTTCAGGACCTCAACCCTCTGCTGCACCCCCACGGAGAGGCTGCGGACTGTGGCCTCGAGGTCTATATCCAGCCTGTACATCTTGCAGCACTCCTTCACCTCTTTTAGCATCTTCTCCCTGTCCAGAAGAACGCCGTTCTTCGTAGGCTCCCTTCCCAGTACGATGTTCTCGGCGACTGTAAGGCTCGGGATGAGCATGAAATGCTGGTGGACCATACCAATGCCATGCCTTATGGCAGTGGCTGGACTGTCCATATCCATTTCTTTCCCCTCTATGATAATTTCTCCTTCATCGGGACGGTACAGCCCGTAGAGTATGCTCATCAAGACCGTCTTCCCGGCCCCATTCTCACCAAGGAGGCCATGGATCTCCCCCTTTTCAACTGAGAAGTCTATGTGGTCGTTTGCCAATACACCCGGGAAAGCCTTCGTTATACCTCGTAGTTCAACGGCTGAGGTCAATTTGATAATAAAAAAGGAGTTGGGGATGGGATATAACTATTTAGTCATAGCCTGTGGGTACGTTGATCTCTCCGGACAGGATTCCGTCCTTTGCTTCTTTCACCTTATCCAAGACATTGGCAGGAAGTGGCTGATGCTTGAATTTGAACAACTCCTCCCAGAGAGACTGCTCCACGGGCAGCCTGCACATACCGATCCATCCTTCTTTTATGCCTCCGCTGTAGAAGCCTCCTTTGAACTTGCCGACCAGGGCGCTCAGTATCATCTCATAAACGGCTATGTCAACCCGCTTGGTCATGCTGGCGACCATCTCAGGGTAGAGGTAGTCCTGACATAAGTCAACACCAAAGGCCATGACGCCTTCTTCATGCGCACCTTCTAGGGCACCTAACCCGCTCTTGCCCGCCGCCGAGTAGATTGCATCGTTCCCCTGCTCGATCAGGGTGGTGGCCAACTCTTTTGCCTTTGTTGGATCGGCCCAATCGCCCACGAAGACAGGCGCCGAGACGACGACGTTCGGGTTCGCCCATTTCGCACCGGCTTCATAACCCTCGAAGAAGTCCCTGATGAGGGGGATGTCATCGCCTCCAACAAAGCCGATCTTGCCGGTCTTGGTCATCATCCCAGCGACGACGCCAACTAGGAAGGAGCCCTCGTTCGCCCTGAAGGTAAGGGATGCCACATTGGTATTGTTCACAACCATATCAATGAGGGCGAAGTTCTGTTCGGGGTATTCGGCTGCTACTATGCTGAGCCCCTCAGCTTGGTCGTAGCCGATTCCAATGATCAGGATGTATTCGCCGTCTTTGGCGAAATCCCTCTGGAACCCTTCGTACTCAGCTATCGACTTGGGCTCGACGTAGTCGAAGTCCACTCCCAACTTTTCTTTGGCCATCTGGCATCCTGCGAAGGATATGTCATTGAAGGACTTGTCCCCTAAGCCTCCTGTTGCCAGTATGAGGCCCACCTTCTTGGGCTTCGTCAGCTCCTCGATCTCAGCCTGAGCGGCAGCCAGTTGTGCCTTGGCAGCATCGCTCTCTGCCTTCAATTGATTATACTCCGCAAAGGACGGCGCTGGGTTCATCGCCGGATACACGAACCAGCCGATTGCAGCTCCGATCACTAGGGCTATCACTACACCCGCTATCAGCGTTGTAGAAGTTTGAGCCATTTTTTTTCACCTTGATGCGATGGTAATGTTTGTCTTATTGTTTAAAAGCATCGCGCGCATCACAGACGAGAGTTTGTAGGGTTTATTAAGCCGAATCTCTCCTTTCGCACGGCGTCTGTGAGGCTACATTCAGTGAAAATCGTCCCCGACATAAAATTTATAACAGGATCTCATGCCGTGCCCATGAACCTTTATAACGCATCTCCATCTCTGGTGTTCCTAAAGGTACGATTAGGCTGGGTAGCGTCCAAAGGGAGAAGAATGTTCAAGACCGAGGCCAGGGGCATCTATTCTACAGCGTTGACAGGGCTCCTGATTGAGCACGATTTCGAGATCGTTAGACCATCGGAGAGGATCACTGAACGGTTCGGGCTAGATACTTCTGAAGATAAGCCCGATCTCGTCATCAGGGATCGTTTTGACAGACAGGGAGTCGAATCCACCGGGGACGCGGAGTCTGTCGAAGCGCTAGGGCGTGTTCTGAGGGGAGAGCTATTCGACGTGATCTTGAGGAGAAAGGTCGAGGGGCGATGTCTCGAGGTTGAGTTTCCATGGGCCTCGAAGACGAAGCTGGACGAGTACAGGAGAAACGTCGTCCCAACGGTCAGGATGCACCACTACTACAAGGCCTGCGGGGGCGAGGTCTCGTCGGCGGCGGATATGGCGGAGAGGCTACTCACGAAAGGGCGACGCGCAGAGGAGGTTGAGGAGCTCCTGAGGCGAACATTGACGCTCTACTTCCCATTAGAGGGCTCTGAGATAGGAATCGAACACGCCAAAATTCATGGGGGGTTCCTGAACCTCGGAAAGGCCGTCATCGAGGACAACGCCGAGAATTCCATGATGAAATACTCGAGGGAGATGAGGGGCGGAGGCCTCTACGATGGGTTGGGAACGGAGAAGGAGGCCGGCGACGTAGCCATAACCGAGGCTAGGATGGGGGAGTATCACACTGTGACAAGATACCTCTCCCGAGGCGGCCGGTTCAAGGGCGCCTACATCAACATCAACACGCCCATCGAGCTGTACCCAACCAAAATAAGGTACGTCGACCTCGAAGTTGACATATGTATCCGACCAGGGCGCGACGCGGAGGTAGTCGATGAGGCGCTTATCGAAAAAGCGGCTTCAGAGGGTTTCATAACGGACAAGCTCCTGGATGTTGTGAAAGCGGAAAAAAATGAGCTAATGGCTCGCATCCCAGATATATTGCCCGACTAATACATGTGATAATTTAAACCTGCAACGATGGCACATTATTTCATACAATATACAACTACGGATAGAATACCCTGAAAAATGAGCTAGTCATTTAAGAGAAGATAAACAGATACTCTCCTGGAGAATGGTTCTACCGGCAAAAATATTCGAGATAAAGGGCGGCCTCAGCCTAGAGTTTCTTGCTCAAAGGCTGAAGGGTTTCCGAGAAGAGGAACGGTCACAAACAGAACGGGGGGAGGCGACGAGCCTCGTGACCGAGATACTCGACATAAAACAAACTGAAGACTCAATATCGGGCGTATTGAGCAGGGATTTCATTCGAGGGCGCTATTTCAGGCGTACGTTCGTTGAGAACCCGGTCACTGAGGAAGCACCATTCTGGATCAAACCATTCGGGGAGAGAGTTTTCTTGATCGTGCTGGCGCCCTCCGTGGCCCGCGGGGTGAAGAAACTTTTGACAAACCACGTTGCCAACAAGATCAGCGAGATAATCTACAGCGAAACCAAGGCGGTAGTCGAGGTGAGGATATCCCACGAAACCCTCAAGGAGCTCCACGAGTCCAATCCGCAGGCGACCAAGCTGATATGGTTTGACGACGTCGACATCCCCAGCATAGAGAAGCTCTGCCTGGCCGGTTCCAGCCTTGTAGACACGAAGCTCTATCACGACTACCTTGAGCACGGCATGATCTGGTACGTCGTGTTTGAGGACCAAAAGCGAAATATTGTGGTCGGCATCACCAGGAACTGCGTGATAACGCTTTTCAGCAAAAGCAGTGTCGAGGAATTCGTGAATTATCTCTCGGAGGACTTCTTAAAACTCGCAAAATAAGTAACTGAAAAATTGAATCTTTCTTATATAGTGTTCCTCATATAATACAAGATTAAATATTATCCGAGTTCTATTATTTGATTTTCAATAAATTGGTAAGGAATTTTGAATTCCTGATAATAACAAGGTATTTTCCATTTTAATTCCAACTTGCTTTTTAATATCCAATAAGAGTATATATGTTAACAAATACATTGTCATTCTTTCAAATTATAGAAATAAAGGATATCTATGATTCTTCTTTTTTTGGTTTCTCTTCTTTCTCTTCTTCTTTCTCTTCTTCCGTCACGTCACCCAGATCGATATCCTCCAGAGGAGTTGGCGGCGGAGTCGTCGCCAAGGTGTAGCCTATCCAGGCCATAATGAACAGCACCATCGCCACCGCGACGAAGGCCGAGATCTGGATGGTCAGCAAGAACCAGGGGGACATGAAGGTGAGCCAGAAATAGATGATCACCCCGGCTATGCTTCCGATGAGGATTGCCCCACCGATTACTCGGTCATCAGCCATCTGACATCAACAATAGCACTGTTTCATCACTCTGAATAAATGTCTTTCCATAGTCACTCAATGAAACAGATATTATTTACCATCTTCTCACATGCGTGAGAAGTGTTTTTTCTGTTGACTTTTACTCATCTCTGTTTCTACGTTCACACATTGAACCCGTTGAATCCTCATCTGGTCACTAACCCTCGAAAACATTGGTGTTGGTACCAAAATGTGGCGATGACCTCACACGCGGTACGTCACATACCAATCATAATAGAAATAACATAGTAGGAACATCGTCATGCGGTTTTGAAGGCCGATACTGTCGATCATTGTTAAAGGTTACAAGCCCGATTTTCATCCTTTTTTTAAAGGATGAAAGATGTTCCGGCGTTATTTATCCAGGGGATTGTTCATCGAACCCAAGAAATTTGTTTTTTGACCATTTGAATGCATGTAATTTGAGCAATTTTTTGGACTGATATTCTTATAACGAACTCCATGATGGTCTAGAGGTACATGAAACAGGAATTTCAGGACGTTCCAACGGATTCCTCTAATAAAAGATGTGGGATATATCTGAATGCGAGTGAGAGCATGGGGAAAGATAAGGCTCTGTTGCTCATGGTCGTTTTCTTCTCCTTGGGATGCGTATTCGACCATCTCACCACGGCCTATGGAATAAACTTGTCAGGGTTTGCCGAGATGAACCCCATAGTGCTCCTGTTGATGAAATACGATGTCTGGCATGAGATCGAGATACTGGTGATCACCACCGCCATCTGCTACGGTATTCTTGTGGTCAGCCTCAGGTCGAGCCTGGCTTCTGACATCTCTATGAAGGCTCTAATGGTCTCGGGTTTGATCCGATTCAGCGTGGGATTTCAGAACCTGACGATCATCATGAGGGCCTTAACCTGATAAATTCGTGAATATTATAGTAAATAAGTTAATTTTATCCAAATATTTAAAATTCTTCACCGAATTGTATAGGAAATAGATGCAGTCCCAAACGGGGCCGAAGTAGAAGCTTCCTTAACGATGGTGCCATCAACCTGCTTAATTCTGACGGACAGATTGCTCGAGGAGCCATCCGTTTTTCTGGCGGTGATTGAAATCACCCACTCATCGCCTATGGGCCCTACCAAAATCCTCTCCATCTTTCCAAATCCGGACCACGATTGGGTGGAGTCGTTTTGGCAGACAGTCACATTCCAATTGTTAAAATAGTCTATCTCGATGACGACCTTACTTATCTGCTGGCGAACCCCGATGAAGCCTGTGAGAAGCAGGGTCCCCGCTAAAGCGATCACACCTAGGACTGACACAGCCGCCAGGATCTTACCGGAACCCCCCATTGCGCGCGTGTAACTAATTCGATTGGGGTTTCATTTCGTTTATGGAGTGATCATAAGTACACTTGAACAGTATCTTTATCGCCATCTGAACATACAAAAAGCGGATCTCCCTGAATGCGCATAATGATTATTATGTTGCTAACACCGCTGGAATTAACATAGAAAAGAATTAAATTAATACAAATTTCCCTCTGGGCACGTTCATTCAACAAAGCTTTACAACTAATGGGGTCTGAGTGAGGGAAAAAAATTGGATTTTATGATTCAGGTTGAAGTGAAGAAAGTTTCCCTTCGTCTGTAGATATCGTATACGAGTATGACTAATCCTATGGCCAATATATATGATCCGGGTGGCCTCACGTAGTAGTAGGCGTATCCAGTGATACCCATCATCGCCATCTCGGCTATCAGCGAGCCGAGCGTCGTCCCGAACGCCAGCATCATGAAGATGCGCCCCACGTAGGCCAATGCGTTTGCGCTTTTGAAGAAGGCCCCTGGGATTCCTCCTGGTTTAAAGGTGAAGATGAAGTAGCACAGGGTACCTACCGTTGACAGCCACATTATGAAGTTGTTCAAGTTGGTGAATGGATCGCCAGACACCCACGATGCGACTTGGAGTTGTGATAAGATCTGGGGTCCAACGGTTCCTATCGCACAAATCGCTGTGCCTATGCCTGTCATTATGGCGAAGGACCAGTAGCTGAAGTCCCTCGTGCTTTTTGCCAGCCTAAGCCATGTCAGGAGGCCGAGCGTGAGGCCGACTATCGCTGGGTAAATAGAGCCCTGGGACAGAGGGACTATCATGTTGCCGCGGATGAAGTCGAGCATGAACTTCAGCGTCAGCGCGAGCGATAGGCCCACGATCGCGTGCTGGACTATGTCCCACAGGGGTGAATGCCTGTAGAGTATGCTCCAGCACATGAGGGTGATTATTGGGAACATGAATGCTTCCCAGTCGATCATTTCTTCATCCTCCTCCGCCGGTAATACATGATGTTCGACAAAACCATAATGAGCAACGCGTAGAGTACCGTAACAGACTGAGCGTCGGCAAAACTCGTAGCCAGCCCAAGCTCCCCGAGCACCTTCTCGTAACCAGCCGTTTGTAGACCCGGCGTCATGTATGCCACAATTACTCCTGCCTCCACGTAGGGCATCATGAGGGGTATCGTCGAGATGCCATTCTGCAGGATCAGAGGCACCCCCTTACCACCGAATTGCCGACAGGGGGGATCCGGGCTCGTGTTCATTCCGGTGCAGACCAGGACCAGATCCTTTATCGAATGGAACCTCTGCATCAACGGTAGCTGGCTGAGCGGAGTTCCGTAGTGATCGGTCTCCTTTGCCGCCCAGACGTTTGCTGCGACGGCTGCCTCGGCGTTCTCAGCCCCCGGGACCAGACCTAGCCAGACCCATTGCACCCCATACTGCAGATCACCGAGTTTTAGGGTGTTCCAAGCCTTGTCAATCCCCATTATCGAACCCGTATCCTCGTTCATAATTACGAGGTACAATTCGCCGGTCCTCACCCTCCTAAGGATCTGCTTGAGGATGGCTATGTCCGACTGGAAATTCGTGAACCAGTTGAGTATGGTCAGGTCGTACAAGACGATGCCCCCGTCGGGGAGGTTTTCAATGATATTGTAAAGCTTATTTGTCATGGCATCGACCTGAACCGGTATTCCGATCGGCACTGCCATTGGTATGGACGCCACCACAATAAAGAGCAGCATGACGATCGAGTCCTCGAACTCCGGCTTTAATTTACGGGCCATTACATCTCACCTAGGTAGGACTTCTCCATGCCGAGTATCGCACGAACGACAAGCATCAGCAGTCCTATGCCGATCCCCACGGTTACAGCCCGAAAAACGCCGGTTGTCGGGTAGTCCTTGATCCATGTGGCCACGCTTACTATAGCTGGTGAGATAACTGGTCCGACAGAGGCCATGAACAGCGCGGTGAAGACGACAGAAATTACTATGAGCAAAGACCAGATGCTTCTCACGCGCGATCCTCTGAAGATCACTCCGAGCGTGTTGAACCCGCTGAGGAAGGCGGCGCCGAGAGG
Source organism: uncultured Candidatus Bathyarchaeia archaeon (assembly GCA_964587735.1). Taxonomy (GTDB): domain Archaea; phylum Thermoproteota; class Bathyarchaeia; order TCS64; family TCS64; genus CAZPMB01. Next base: position 17,341 of record CAZPMB010000015.1, read on the forward strand.
AATAGACAGGTTGTTAATTATCCAATTGTACCCGGGAGTATACACGTGTGCGACCACGAAGTAGACGATGAAACATGTGAACAGGACTATGCTGTACGGCCAACCAGCTCTTCTCCTATAGATTTTAAGCAGATGTATGTAGCTTATGGAGATGACGCCGATAAGGGCGGCAAAGGTTGCTATGGCAATCCCCCAGCTCCTAATATTTGCAGCAACATCCTTCCCGAGCCCGGTATAGTTACTGAGGATCAGGTAGACCATGACGATGATGTACAGCGCCATGGGGATTTCTCGTCTCCTTAGCACAGACACTTTTCGTCCCTCACCAAGATGTCAACGCCTTGAACCATGGAAGGGCCAAGTTAGTCGCGATCGCGAAGAGAACCAGTAGAACCAAGATGATGATCTTGGACCAATCCTCTCCCTGGATGGCGCCGACCTGAATCGGGTCCCCAGACACCATTGCGCCTGCCGCGTAGAGCTCATCGCCGATCAACTGGTAGTCGGCAGCCAAAAGCGTGGCAGATTGATAGTAGAGCCTCGGCGTGCCGGCGAGCATCATCGCCCCGACGCGGGATCCGAACGCGAGGGTGTTCAGCATCTCATACATGGTCGCACCGAATATCATAACGACCGACGGCCTCTTCTCCAAGATGTAGCCCTGCGTCGCCGCCACGAGGGAACTCTGATCCCCACCCACGTACTGGCTCATGTTCTCGTTGTACATCTCCGGCCGCCCCCCCTTGTTGTAGCCCTCCTTTATCAGGTCCTGAGAGATCGGCAGCATGTGCGGTATGTTGCACATGTACTGGAGGTAGACTCCGTACTTGCCACAGAGCTCTGCGACCTTGCCCAGGATTGAAAGGGCGGCGATGTTCATCGTGGCGTATTGGCCCTCCAGACCGGCGTTCCCGGTGCCGTACCAGACCGATGTCCCCATCTCGGATGCGCGGCCGACGGCCTCCTCCAGGGCGTCGACGCAGCTCAGACGCTTCATCTGAAGGGTCTTCCCCCTTCTGGCCAGCCATATTCCCACGTAAATCAGAACCAGAATCGACATCAAGAGTATGAATTCGAACCTTTTCCCTGCAACGATCATATTAGAATTTCCCAACCATTAATCATGCTATCAATATTTAATATTTACTTTAAATATCTCATTTGAAATTCACAATAAGAAAAAAAACATAATTTAATAATTTTTAAAAGTATTACTATATGTTCAATGTTTTTTATTTCTTGTAAATCATTCTCGTCGATCTTTATTCTTCCAGAGTAGCTTATGCTAGCAGAAACCAATCACATCGAGTTCAACAAGTTTGGATTGTGTTAGAGTTACACACCTTCATTCGAAGCGCCAATACACTCAAAAACTCGTAAGGATTATTATCGTCGTTACAGAAAGAAGGGGCAACACCCATGTCAGCGGACCGGGGAGTTTGGGTTGAAGACAAGGATGCGATCTCTAGATTACGTGTGTCGCCGGAAAAAATGAGGTACATACTGGCAACGGACGTAGGGAGCACAACAACAAAGGCGCGATTCTTCTCTAGAGTGAAAGGTGAATGGAGGTACGTGGTCAGCGGCGAGGCTCCTTCCACCGTGGAGGCCCCATACGAAGACGTGACGATGGGCGTCCGGAACGCCGTCAGGGAGGTGGAGGAGCTCACTCGACATCAGATACTTAGCGACGAGGAAACTGGGATCGAGATACCTTTCGATGGCGAAAAGGGCGTTGACCTTTACTGCACGACCAGCAGCGCCGGGGGAGGACTCCAGATGACGGTCGCGGGAAACGTATCGAGCATGACGGCCGAGAGCGCGAACAGGGCCGCACTGGGGGCAGGAGCGATCGTCATGGATGTGATGGCCACAGACGACGGGCGACCTGATTACACCAAAATCACCAGGCTGCGAAGCCTACGGCCAGATATGATAGTGCTAGCAGGGGGAACCGACGGCGGGACCGTGAAACTGGTAATAGAGATGTCGGAGGTGATAAAGGCCGCGAAGCCCAGGCCCCGCTTCGGGAGAGACTACAAGATGCCCCTGATATTCGCAGGCAACAAAGATGCCAGGGCCGAGATAAAGGCTAATTTTTCTGACGAGTTCGACCTAACGATAGTCGACAACCTCCGCCCTACCCTTGAGCGCGAGGTGATAGAGCCGACGAGGAGGGCCGTCCATGAACTGTTCATGGAACACGTGATGTCTCACGCCCCCGGCTACTCGCGACTGGCAACGTGGGCGGACCTCGATATCATGCCAACGCCGGCAGCGGAGGGGCTGGCCATGCAGTTGATAGCCCATATCAACAACGTCAATGTCCTCGGGGTCGGGCTGGGAGGGGCGACCACGAACATCTACTCGATCTTCGAGGGGAGGTTCGTAAGAAGCGTGAGCGCCAACCTCGGGATGAGCTACAGCATCTGCAACGTCCTGAAGGAGGCCTCGATAGAGAGCATCAAGAGATGGATCCCCTTCGATCTGGATGACCGCGACCTGGAGAACAGGCTCTACAACAAGATGATCAGGCCGACGACGGTCCCCCAGACCCTCGAGGAGTTGATCGTCGAACACGCGGTCGCCAGGGAGGCCCTGAGGCTTGGTCTGGAGCACCACAAGACCATAGCGACCCGCCTAAAGGGGATAAAAGTTGATCGCGACCTCGGCGACATCCAGTATATGCCGGAGGAGACCTATATCAAGATGATGAGAATAAACATCATCGCGGGTACCGGTGGCCTGCTCTCTCACGCCCCGAGGAGAGCCCAGTCCTTCCTGATTCTGACGGATGCCTTCCAGCCGGAGGGGGTGACTAAACTCTTCCAAGACAGCGTCTTCATGATGCCCCACCTCGGCGTCCTCTCAACCGTCCACAAGGACGCCGCGTGGAACATATTCGACAAGGACTGCCTAGTTAGGCTGGGGACCCTGATAGCGCCAGCTGGCATGGGGAAGGAGGGGGAGCCGGTGTTGGACGCGGCCCTGAAGATGCCAGATGGGGCCGAATTAGACGTGAGCATGAAGTTCGGCGAGATAAGGAGGATACCGCTGCCGGAGGGAACCGAGGCGAGAGTCACCCTATCGCCGAATAGAAACTTCGACGTCGGGCCGGGCGGCGGAAAAACCCTGGAGGCGGACGTTGTCGGGGGAAGCGTCGGCGTGGTGATAGACGCCAGGGGCAGGCCCCTCGCCTTGCCCGTGGAAGCGCAGGAGAGGCAGAAGAAGCTGGTGGAATGGATCCGTTCCCTCGACCTGTACCCGGGGGAACAGGTGAACAAGGTCGTGGGGAGGTAGAACATGTCTCAGGATCCGAAGAGGCTGACGAAGGAGGCGCACGCCTACACGCCGGGCCTCAAGATCAAGAAGTCCATGGCCGTCAGGAAGACCCGACTGCTGCCGATCCCCGGGGAGGTCCTCGTGGGGGAGGGCAGCACGGTCGATTTCGACACCGTCGTCGCAAGGACCATGGTTCCAGGGGACCCCTACATCGTGGAGGCCACAAACATCCTCGGGCTGGAGCCGGAGGAGCTCCCGAGCCACATGGTGAAGGCCATCGGAGACAGGGTTGAGAAGGGGGAGGTCATATCCAGGTATGTCACTTTTTTCGGGCTCGTGAAGAGGTTCGTGAACTCACCGATAAGCGGAACGATAGAGTCCGCATCTCCACTCTCGGGTCGAATCACGGTGAGGGAGCTTCCAACCCAGATAGAGATCAAGGCGTACATCCCGGGCAGGATCGTCGAAGTGATTCCGAGGGAGGGGGTTGTCATAGAGACTGATGCAACTTTCATGCAGGGGATCTTTGGCATTGGCGGAGAGAGGCACGGGAGGTTAGCGGTCGTCGCCAGCTCGCCCGACGAGGCCCTGACGGCTGAAAACATAACGGCCGAACACAAGGGGAAGATCGTCGTTGGGGGCTCCTTCGTCACTTTAGAGGCCATGAAAGGGGCGGTTGAGAGCGGGGTCAACGGCATCGTGGTCGGGGGGGTCAACGCAGCCGACCTGAACGACTTCCTAGGGTACAGGATAGGGGTGGCCATCACGGGGGAGGAGGAGATGGGCACAACGCTGATAGTCACCGAGGGGTTCGGAAAGATGAGGATGTCCCACAGAACCTTCGAGTACCTGAGGGCCTTCAACGGGGAGGAGGCCGCGATAAATGGGGCGACCCAGATAAGGGCCGGCGTTCTGCGGCCAGAGGTGATCATCCCGCACCTCGGTCAGAGGGAGGGAGGGCCAGCGCCGATCGAGCTCGGCGGAGGGATGAGGGCCGGAACCCCGGTGAGGATCATCAGGGAGCCGTACTTCGGCAGACTGGGCGCAGTCGTGAGTTTGCCGGTGGAGCTACAGAAGGCCGAGACAGAGTCCTTCGTGAGGGTCGTCGAGGTGGAACTCGAGGGCGGAGAAAGGGTAATAGTGCCGAGGGCCAACGTGGAGATCATAGAGGAATAGCCCCGATGTTCAGCGACGAGGAGCTGCCCCCGGAGGAAGTGGACAAGTATCTGGATGGCATCGCTAGGAAGGTCGTCGACCGCGAACTGGAGGTCTACGCCAAGGTCCTTCTGGGGATGAGCTGGCCCCTGGCCTTCGTCGGCGGGCAGCTTGGCAGGGTCTTCATCAGCCCCTACCTCTTCATCTTCGGGGACAGGGAGGACACCGTCAGCAAGCGGATTTTCGTCTTCGAGAAGAAGGAGAACATCTTCAAGCTCATTCACAAGATTGATGAGTTAACAGAGGAAAGAGAAAAGATAAAGGAAGAAAAAAGATTGCAGGAAAGAGATAAAGATTCAGAGAAAGTTGGAAAAACCGGACTATGGAATTGGTTTAAAGAATTCATGAGATTTTAATAATATCATGTATTTAAGATGGAATGCGCGGGCGTATCATTTATAAATTAAGGTTGTTCAATGGAAACAATTATAAAAAAAATAAAAAAACTTGCAGCGTGGAGATGAATATCAGGTTGTGAAGTGCTCATATACTATCTTCGAAACCTTAGCTATGGCCTCTTCTCCGTTTGCTGTTGCTTTGGCCATCGCCTGAGAGGTCATTGATTCGGGGCCTTTGCCAACCAGATCCTTAGCAAATGTGCATATTATGTAGGGGGTCCCGCTCTTAGGGAATACTACTCCGGCGTCGTTCACCACGCCCCTCACTGTCCCCGTCTTGTGGGCCACCTCGACCTTCTCCCTCGGCAGATACTTCCATATGCGGTTCTCTCCGGTTTGGCATTTCTTCATCAATCCTATGATCTCCTCGCAGGCCCCCTTGGAGGCGGCCTCGCCCTTGTATATCATCTCAAGGAGCGTCATCATCTCGCCCGGGGTCGTGACATTCTTCTCTTTTCCCTTGGCCCTCGGGGGTCGGCTCGGGGGCCTTTCCATCATTTTCTTCATCGTCTCCTCCCAGAGCTGAATGGTTCTTTTTTCAGGGGCGACTTCTCCAAGCCCGATGAGTTCGAAGAGCAGGTCCCTGCACGTCGAGATATTGGTCTTCTGAAGCCCCAGCTCGAGCATAGTGTCGTTGACGTTGTCCTTGCCCACGAGGTTGACGACCGTGTCCGTGGCCGTGTTGTCGCTTATCATCATCATCAGCGTCCTGTAATCCCTGACCCTCAGTTTCAGCCCTGGCGTGAGTTCCCTGAGGACCCCCGAGCCGGGGACCCTCGCGTAGTCTGTCATCTCAACGTAGTCGTCCAGGTTTATCTTACCGGCATCCGCTTGTCTGTACAAAGTCACGATCACGGGGACCTTGAAGACGCTGGCAAGCTGGAAAAGCGTGTTCCCTCTCACCAAGACCTTCTCGCCGGTCCCGAGGTTTTTCACGGCGACTCCCAGTGTCCCCTTCAGCCCTCCGGCGACTTCCTCAATTCTCTCTTTCAGAGACAAACCAGACCACTCGGATGGTGGTGTAAACGTGGATATTTATTCTTTGTTAAATGGGGCGAGACCTGTAGAAATTATCTATCAATATCCATTTCATTGTTCAACAGAAACAATTAGATGTAAGAATTTTAATTTCAATTTAATGAAAATATCATTATTAATATTCCATGTGGTAAAATGGAAATTCTATAATGTACGAAAAATCTAGGGTGAGCAAATACCAGCCAATAAGATTATTACATCTAAATTATTACATATGGGGGTATCTCGTTGTCGAAGATCGAGTATGATGTTATTGTATCGATAGACGTCATGGTTCCCATGACCGACGGTGCGCGGCTGGCCACGGACATATACCGACCTGCGAGGAATGGCGAGGCCGTGAAAGGCAGGTTCCCAACGATCCTTGAGAGGACGCCTTACGACAAGAAGCAGCCCGGGATGGTCGAGAAGGCGGGGTACTTCGTCAAAAGGGGGTACGTCTTCGCGGCGCAGGACTGCAGGGGTCGATTCAAGTCCGAGGGGGAGTTCTACGGGTACGCGAACGAGCCGCCCGACGGCTATGATACAGTTGAATGGCTGGCGAGGCAGCCCTGGTCGAACGGGAAGGTCGGGACGATGGGGACATCCTACGGGGGCTGGGTCCAGAGCGCGCTCGCCCTCATGAACCCCCCGCACCTCGTCTCCATGTTCCCGAACGTCAGCATCTTCAACGCGGGCCTACACTCGGTCAGGCACTCAGGGGCCTTCGAGATGCGCTGGCTGGCCTGGGCCTACAGCCTTGCATCGAACAGCAAGGAGGCCTCAAGAGACCCCAACATAGCAGAGGCTTTTCTGGAGACCAGGTTCGACGAGTTGATCACGCGCTGGCCCATTAAGAGGGGTGAAACCCCTCTGAGCCTCACGCCGACTTATGAGAAGTTCGCGTTCGACGTTATCACCCACTCCGACTACGACGAGTTCTGGAGGAGGACGGGAAGGGGATGGATGGGGGACGTGGAGGAGCACATAGACGACCACGCCGACGTCCCGATGTACTACTCGGGCTGCTGGTACGACTCCTACTGCAGGAGCACGACGGAGTTCTACATCAAGATGTCTAGGGCCAAAAAGGGCCCCGTGAAGCTGATCATGGGGCCGTGGACCCACGGGGACGCCGATATCTTCTCAAGGACCTACTCGGGCGACGTCGACTTCGGCCCGGAGGCGGCGATAGACTACAACGCCCTGAGGTTGAGGTGGTTCGATCAGACGTTGAAGGGCCTTGACACGGGAATCCTCGATGAGCCCCTGGTCAAGATCTTCGTCATGGGTGGCGGCGACGGCGGGAGGAACAGAGAGGGCCATCTAAACCACGGCGGACGGTGGAGGCACGAAGACGAGTGGCCCCTGGCCAGAACAAAGTACACGAATTACTACCTTCGGGAGGGGGGCTTGTTGGATCCCGGGCCACCTGAAGAGGAACGCTCGTCGACAAGCTACACCTACGACCCGAGCGACCCTGTCCCTACCGTGGGGGGCAACATCTCCAACCTGGTCACCAGGATACCAAGGCCCGAAAACTTCGAAGTTTTAGAGCAGGCCTGGGGGGTAGAGCGTGCAAGAGAGCTGTATAAAATGTTGAGCGTTTCTTTGACGAAGGTTGGGCCGCACAACCAGGTTGAGGCCCCTGACGTCTACGGGGCGAGGCCCCCGTACCTCCCCCTCTCATCGAGGCGCGACGTCTTGGTCTTTCAGACTCGGCCGCTGGACGACGATGTCGAGGTGACCGGCCCGCTGCGGGTGGAGCTCTGGGCGTCCTCGTCAGCCGTCGACACGGATTTCACGGCGAAGCTCATAGATGTGAACCCCCCGAACGGCGACTACGTAAACGGATATGCGATGAACCTTTCCGACAGCATCGTGAGGGCGAGGTACAGGGACTCGTTCGAGAGGCCCAAGCTGATGGAGCCGGAGGTTGTCTACAAATTCACCCTCCAACCCTATCCGACGAGCAACCTCTTCAAGAGGGGCCACAGGATAAGGCTCGACATCTCGAGCAGCAACTGGCCCAGATTCGACATCAACCCAAACACCGGAGAGCCCCTGGGGTTAAGCAGCAGGACGGAGTCGGCCGTCAACACGATCCATCACGAGGCGGCCCATCCATCGCTCATAGTCCTCCCGATCATACCAAAGGAGGACCCGGGATGAGCGCTGAACCTGATGGGTTCGACCATAAAACCTCTCGAATCGGCATGGCTTGGCCGGTCGAGTAAATCATATATCACAATACGAGGGAGTCATATCCATGACTGAATACGATTTTCTGATCCGTGGCGCAAGGGTCGTAGACGGGACCGGCAACCCGTGGTTTTACGGCGATGTCGCGATAGGCGGGGACAGGATCGCGGAGGTCGCTCCACCCGGAGGCATTTCCCTGGATGAGGCCCGCGAGGTCGTCGACGCCGTGGGCATGGTGGTCTGCCCCGGCTTCATCGACATCATGAGCCAGTCCGGCACGGCGCTGATAGTCGACGGCCGCTGCCTCTCAAAGATAACGCAGGGTGTGACCACAGAGATCATGGGGGAGGGCTCGACCCCCGCACCCTTCGGCGGCAGGGTCGAGGAGCCTAAGAACACGCTGTTGGCCGAAAGGGCCCCGGAGTGGCTCGAGCTCATGCAAACCTGGAGCCGTTTCCGGGACTGGCTCGACGCCACGGTCGAGCACGGAGTGACGCCGAACATCGGCTCGTTCCTCGGCGGCAGCACGGTGCGCATGTACGCGAAGGGAATGGAGATGGGGCCGCCGTCCGAGGATGAGCTGGAGATCATGCGCCGCGTGGTCGCAGAGGCGATGCGGGATGGCGCCTTCGGCCTGTCGACCGCGCTGATATACCCGCCTGGCGCCTACTGCGGCACGGACGAGCTGGTCGAGCTCTGCAAGGTCGTGAGCGAGTACAAGGGAATCTACATCAGCCACCTTCGTTCGGAGGCCGACAACCTGATCGAGGCCCTGGAGGAGGCGCTGGAGATAGGGCGCAGGGCCAACTTGCCGGTCGATGTCTACCACCTCAAGGCCATCGGCAGGCGAAACTGGAGGAAGATGCGCGACGTCATCGCCTTGATCAACAAAGCGCGAGCGGAGGGGCTCGACGTGACGGCGGACATGTACCCGTACACGGCGGGGGGGACGGGCCTCACCTCGGTCCTGCCCCCGTGGGCTGCGGCGGACGGCAAGTTGTACGATAACATACGCGACCCTGCGATGAGGGCCAAGATCAGGTCTGAGGCGTTGAACCCGTCCGGCGATTGGGAGGCGATGGCCGACCTCATCGGCCCCGAGGGGGTCATGCCGATAGGCTTCGAGAAGCCGGAAAACAAGAAGTACACGGGCAAACGCCTCTCAGAGATCGCTAGTATGCGCGGGCAGGATTGGGTCGACGCCGTTTTCGACCTGCTCTCTTCTGAGGAGCAGCGCATCAGCACGATCTACTTCTTCATAGACGAGGAGAACGTGAAGCTCCAGTATAGGCAGCCATGGGTGATGGTCTCCACGGATGCTGGCGGGGTCAATCCGGAATGGGCCGCTGAGAGGGGCCCGGTCCACCCCAGGGCCTACGGAACCTTCACCCGGGTGCTTGCCAAATACGTGCGCGAGGAGGGCGTGATAACGCTGGAGGACGCCGTCAGAAAGATGACCTCTGCACCGGCCTCCAGGCTCGGGCTGAGGGAGAGGGGCCTGCTCCTCAAGGGCTGCTACGCCGACGTCGTCGTCTTCGACCCTGTTACAATACGCGATCTGGCGAGTTTCGACAACCCCCATCGGCTCTCGACCGGCGTCCGCGATGTCTGGGTGAACGGCGTTAGGGCGCTCGAGAACGGCGCACACACGGGCTCCAAGCCGGGCAGGGTTGTCTACGGCCCTGGTCGGGTCGATTGATACCCTTTTTCCATCACCTCCTCGGGTTTGTGATCATGCATCGCTCGAGAATGACGAGGATGTAACCTCTGCGCAGTTTTTTCGTCTGTCGAACCGGCGATAGTGGGGCCTTGAAGTTGTAAGGCCGCGTGTATACCCGCTCAAAATGCATAATGACGATTAAATTTGCACAGAAGATGTCAAAAATTTTGATTTGGAGAGCCCTTACTTGGCCACTAGCACCGGGCAGTCGGCTTCGGAGACCACCTTGCTGGAAACCGAGCCGAGCAGCCATGCCTTTGCCCCGCCGAGCCCCCTGCCCCCGATGGCTATGAGGTCGTAGCCCTCGTCGCCGGCGATTCGTAGGATGACCGACGGCGGGTGGTTGCTTCTCTCGCTCCTAAGATCGTACTTGACACCTGTCTTCTTCAGCTCGGGCTCAAGGTCGTCAAGGAACCTTATGCTCACTCGGTCCCTGACCTCGGTCCTTTCGACGGTCCTGACGACGCCTTCGTGGGTCTCCTCCGTCGGGTCCCAGTAAACGTGAAGAACAGTCACCTTCCCGGAGAATTTTTTTGCGATCTTCACGGCGTCGTCGAGAGACCTCTTGGCGTAACTTGAGCCATCGTACGCCACGAGGATCTTCATGTTCTCCTTCAAGGTATTAACCTAAAACCTACTCATCTATACTATTTAATAATTTTACCCTGCGTACGGATAAAGTCATCTTCGTCGTCGTAAGCGTCATTTTAGGTGAACTTAGGATAGTATAACCCATCAAAGGAAGCGTCGCAATTCGTTATTATTTAAAACAGAATGAAAATATAATGGTCTATTACATTTCATAAATTTTCTTTATCATAGATATTTATACCTAGTCGCTTATCATTTAAGCGGAAAAATGGCCATTGTTACGAGAATACAAAAACTATTTCAATATTATTTAAAAATAGGAATTAATAGAAATGTTTTCACTGTGATTCTTGTTCCCATTTTTGGATTTTTTGTATGGTTTTTTGCGCTTCCTATGTTCGGCCCTATTACAGATAGTTATCTTAGCAGCCTGAAGGCTTTAGCCATTGAAAAGGGGAGGTTCATACAATTTTTCTTATTTTCCATGATAATTTCAAGTTTTATTAGTGGATATCTGGTTGATAAGATAAAAAGGAGATCTATCATAATCTGGATTTCCACAATTATGGCTTCCCTTTTAACCCTCAATTTTATATGGCAAGAAAGGATAAGTGAATTATTTCTATACTCATCTTTATTAGGTGTTGTAGCAGGGATATGTCCTTCTGCTTGGGGAGCTTTATTTGCCGAATCTATATCATTAGAGGAAAGGGGTAGAACCATGGGTCTATCGATTGGCTTCTCTATGCCCATCGCACAACTCTTTTGGTTTGTTAATCCTTTTGGAATTAAAGTAACGACTGAGACTAAGCTCATCGTTCTAGGCTCCTTCTATTTGCTAACTTTATCAA
>CAZPMB010000016.1:0-27124 GCA_964587735.1 uncultured Candidatus Bathyarchaeia archaeon
CCCAGCACTTTATCCCGTCAAGCTATGTCTCGACGGCTTAAAATCGTGTTGGCTTCCGCATCCCCAAGGAGGAGGGAGCTGATGGGTAGGCTCGGGATCCCGTTCGAGGCCATGGACCCGGGAGACATTGATGAGGCTACGGAGGGTAGGCCCGAGGATGTGGTCAGAATGAACTCTTGGACGAAGGCCAAGGGGGTCGCAGACCGCCTCGGAGAGGGTATCGTTGTGGGCGCAGACACCGTCGTCGTGAAGGACGATAAGATCCTGGGAAAGCCATCGAGCCCATCCGAGGCCGAGGAGATGCTCAGGTCGCTGGAGGGCTCGGTCCATCGGGTCTTAACAGGGTTGACGGTGATGGATGCGGATTCGCGGAGGGTCAGGTCTGAGGTCGTCGAGACATTGGTCTGGATGCTCCCTCTGTCCGAAGACGAGATAGGGGCGTACATTTCGACGGGGGAACCCATGGGCAAGGCGGGGGGCTACGCCATACAGGGCTTTGGCGGCATCTTGGTTGAGGGGATTCAGGGATGCTACTACAACGTTGTGGGGTTACCCATCTCTAAACTGAGCTCGATCTTGAGGGATTTTGGTGTACGCATGCTCTCCAACCGCGTTATGAACGCCAGTTGAATGGGAGCCCCTTCATAGGGCTCAATATAATCAATATATTCTATGTAAATGAAGTTTTTATCTCATGTAACTACGTACCTGTGAGATAAGCTTGAGCTCCAACGTGAGAAACTCCGTCGGCTCGCTTATCGCCCTCTATTTTTTCCTCTCCGGAATAATCCTCATCAAGTCGGCGGCGGTCATAATGGGGGAGTCCCTGGCCGAAAGGATCGTCCTCCTCATAAGGGACACGACGAGCGGGGTCTTCGCCGGCTGGATCGCCACGGCCCTCATCCACAGCAGCGGCGCCTTCGATTCCATCGTGGTCGCCTTCACCTCCTCCGGTGTAATGCCCATATCCCTCGCCGTCGCAACTATCATCGGCGCAGAGATGGGGACCACGGTGACCCCGTTCCTTGTCTCGGTCCTGGGTCATATCCGGAAGGGGGCTAGGCTCACATCAAGCTTCAACGTCACCATGTCTCACGTCCTATACAACCTCACGACCCTGATCGTCTTCTACCCCTTGGAGCTCATCTTTGGCTTATTCACCCAGATCGCGAGACAGGGTAGCCTCGTTTTCGTGAGGGCGTCTTGGCTCAGAGCCATACCGGACCTCCTCGATGTCATTACCCCCTGGGTCGGCCCGCTTCTTAGATTTATCCCAGCCTGGGTAGGCATAGTGATCGGCGGCGTTATGCTGGTCTCGGCACTGTGGGGTATCGAGAAGTACATGACCGCTATTTTCAGCATGCCAAGGTCGTGGAACCTCATCAGGGCGACGTTCGCGAAGCCGATGCGGGCCTTCTTCGCGGGTTTCCTGTTCACCATCCTTGTCCCCAGCACGACCGTGATGGTCTCGCTTCTCGTGCCCCTGGCGAGGAGCGGCGTAATCCTCTCGGACTACTACATACTCCCGTACATCCTCGGCGCGAACATCGGGACAGTCTTCGACGTTATGATAGCCGCACTGGCCACAGGCGACCCCGTAAGCCTCGGCGTTTGGCTCGTCCACCTTTCAATAAACCTCTTGGGAGCGCTGATGTTCTTCCCGATTCTCAAACCTTTCAGCAGTTTGGTCAAATGGACGGCTGAGAAACTCGCAGATTCACCCAGACTGACACTATCGACCGCCGTCATTCTACACGCCATACCCATCCTGATCCTGTTGATGTACATCCTCTAACACAGTGATACAATATCGACTTCTCCGGCCAACATTAGGGGCGTTGGTAGGCGTGTGCTTGGCCGCATATGGCTCCTCTGGGATTAACAAAAAACAGTAGCGCTGCTGACGATATTTTGGGGTGGCATCCGTACTCGTCATCGCCCTCGTGATATAAGTTACATACAGGCTGATACTTCCTATAATGGGGCCCATAATCAAACCGGATATCTAAGACGTTGTCATTTTCTTGCACAGCCCCTTTTACATGCCTGAAACCTAGCTCAAGCATGTGAATTCAAATGGCCATTTTGCAGTTACCTAAGACAATGTGTTTTCATATTGGTCGGGGAGCTGGGAAGATATATAATATCAAAGGTAGATAACTCAAGGGGCAGCGATCGATGAGCAAGAGACTTTTCGGGTGGTTCGCCCCGAAGAGGGGCGAGAGGATCCTCGAGATGGTCGAGGGGCACCTTGAGCTGACTCAGGAAGCCGTCAAAGACCTCTACAGGATGGTGGAGGCGTCTGCCTCCAGCCAGATTAAGGACTGCAGCAAATTCTACGACAGCCTCTCCGAGATGGAGATGAAAGCCGACATTCTAAGGAGGGAGATGGTGGAAGAGCTCACAAAGAGCGAGATGTTCCCCGAGGAGAGGGAGGACATGATGGAGCTCGTGAGGGCCGTCGACTGGATCGCAGACTGGTCGAAGGAGGCGGGGAGGATCCTGATCCTAATACCCTTCGAAAAGGCCCCCGATGAGATGAAGGACGCGGCCCAGAACATGTGCAAGGCGGACATGGACTGCGTCTCCGTCCTCGCGAGGTGCGTGAAGGCCCTACCCAAGGCACCGAAAGATGCCCTCAGCCTCGCCGACGAGGTCGAAGTTCTCGAGGAGGAATTGGATGAGCTGTACACGGTGGCTAGGGGGCACCTGGCCAAAATGGATTTCCCAGGCTTCACCACGGGGGCCCTGATCCTTCTGAGCATGTTCCTGGATGCCATGGAGACCGTAGCCGACTGGTGCGAGAACACCGCGGACATAGTTAGGGCGATAGCGGTGCGTGTACAGTGAAATCTTAGATTACCCTGTGTGATAAAAAGAGGTAGAAAGCCTGGATTCCAGGGTTCACTCTTCCTCGACCGTGATAGCCTGGGTCGGGCAGGAGTTTACGCAGGCCATGCACATGATGCAGTCTTCCATCCTCGTCGGCTTCGCCTTCTTCTTTCCTTTGATCTCGACCATGTCGTAGACGTTCATAGGGCAGACCTCGGCACAGACGCCTGCGCCCTCGCACAAGTCGAGGTCGACAGTTACCTTCGGCAACGCAAACACCCTTTATTTGTCCTATTGATTTCATTTTCGCCATCTTTAAAACTTTTCCAATTAGCCATTAAGGGATACTTATGGATAAAAGCGGGGCTGGAATGGATAGAAAATTGTGTATTGGGTTGTCTGATCGTGTGAAACCATGCAGTGGACACCTACGAGAGGGCCGAGGAGTGGGAGGAGCGGATCCCAACAGGGGTCTTCTACAGGAAGGAGAGGCCAGTCTATAGGAAGGACTTCATTCCTCAAGGGGGAGCCCTCAACGAGAAGGAGACTCGGAGAGGTGGACTTATCGAAGATGCTGGCGGAGTTCGCCTAACCCTTTTTTGGGTCTCAGACCTGCTCAAGGAGCTTCCTCGCGGCGACCTCCGCCGCGATCCCGCACACCTTATAGCACCCCTCATCGCTATGGCCCCCTGCCGAGAGGAAGATCTCCCTCTCGACGGGGTTCCTGAGGTCGAATGAGCGGCCGTAGATCCTGGTCTGGATGTCCCTGCAGAGGGTCGACCGAAGGGGCTCGTCGAACCCGAACTCCTGTTCCAGCCTACGCTGGAAATCGTCGCAGACCTCGTCGGCGACGCCCACGGCATGAACGTACTGCTGTGTGTCCTCGATCCTCTCCCTGCCCGACACAAGCCCCAGTGCCATCAGGGCCCCAAGCAGGGCCCCACAGGTCTCCCCGCGCCTGGCAACTCCGCCAGATAGGACCGTCGCCGCCTTAAAGGACTCAACGTCGCCAACGTCGAACCCCTCCTGGAGGGCGAGGAGCACGCTCTGCGAACAACCGCTGTGCTGGTCGTAAGCGTGAGCTTTACGCCTGATCTCCTTGACAAACCCCTCATTGGACATGTGTTTATCAGAGTTCCCTCCTTGTTCAGTACTTATATCGTTTGAGACGAATTAACTCGACTGTGAATTGTCAGCAACAAAAGAGAAAGGTGTTTTGGTATTCGATCTTAGTGGAACCAACTACTTATGAAGTTCCTTCGCGGAGTCGATCAGCTTCGCTGCAACTTTCTCCGATAAGCCGGTCTTCTTGGAAAGTTTCTCAGTATCCGCTTTTGCTATGGATGCGACCGTCTTGTAGCCTGCCTTCTTGAGCTTCTCCTCGGTCGCCCGACCCACTCCTTTGATCTGGGAAAGGTCTGTCACCTTTGCTGTGGCTACCTTGACCTCCACGGCTTTGCTCTCGGCTTGGGGTATCTCAACTTTGGGGGCCTCGACCCTGGGCTCGGAGGGAGGTGTCCTGCCAATCCTGTTCATAGTTATGGCGATGGTTGAGACCCCGCGGGTGCCTCCGCCTTCAATCGGCAGATCCTCGGAGCCTATCTCTATCTTGCCCGCCTTCAGATCCTTCAAGAAGCGGTTCTTAACGATCTCCGCCACATCCACGGCCCTAGAAATGGCGCGGCCCCTTGCCTTGATCACCAAGTTCTCCCCGCCACCGGATTTATACGCGCTGATTAGGGCCATCACGTATGCCATCGGGGGTTTGTTCCCGACATAAACTATGTTGGATTCGGTCATCTTCGTTCGATCCGAAGGTCATTCAATGCTTTAAAAATTTTCATGTAATCCTGATAAGGTGTGATAGTGGAACGTCAGATCACAATTGGATGGTCTGGAGCCTCGTTGTGCAGTACCTTCAGAATCCCATCGGCCACCTGCACGGACATCCTCTCCATCGCCTCAATGCTGCTGGCGCCTAGGTGAGGGGTCAGTATGACGTTGTCCATAGAAGCCAGTGGGCTGCCCGGGTCGAGGGGCTCCTCCTCGAAGACGTCGAGGGCGGCGCCGGCAACCTTTCCTCGCCTGAGAGCCTCGACGAGGGCTCCTTGATCGATGACCCTCCCCCTGGCGGTGTTGACGATGAACGCGCCGTCCCTCATCATCTCGATTTCTTTTCCTGAGATGATACGGTAGGTCCCGGATGTGTATGGCACGTGGAGGGTGACAATATCAGATTTACTGAGAAGTTCTTTGATCGCCACCCTTTCTATCCCCGTCTCCCTCTCCAGCTCGGGGTTCTCCCTGACATCGCTGTAGACCATCCTCACCCCGAAGGGCTTGAGGCGGCGCGCCACGGCAGACCCTATCTTACCAAGACCTATGATGCCAACCGTTTTGCCCATGATCTCGGTTCCCCTCAGGTCCCCGTACTTGCGGGACCACTCGCCGGCCCTGACCGCCTTGTCGGCGCTGGCTATTCGCCTTGTAAGGGAGAGCATCATGGCCATTGTCATCTCGGCCACGGTCTCGGTGAGGGCGGTAGGGGTGTTGAATACTATCTTCCCGAGCTCTCTGGCGGCTTCTAGGTCCACGTGGTCGCACCCTATGCCGTGAACACCGACGGCCTTGAGCCTCGGGGAAGAGGCCATGAGCTCCCGGGTCACCTTGATTCCTCCTCGGGTGATGAGGGCGTCTGCCTCCTGAGCCAGATCGCGCAGGGACCCCTCGTCTGCGCCTGGGGGCAGTGAGATGACTCTCACGCCCTCCTCCTCGAGGAGCCTCATCCCTGCCATGTGGATTGGCTCGGTAACGACAACCGTGAACCTGTTCACACGACCCCCTCGCAACGAATGCCCACGTCTATTCTAATAGGCTTAACCGTTCAAGCTACCTGCGGAAGCGCCTGTGCCTGACCTCGCCTCGAGGCTCCGGCTTCGACCTCATGATCGCCTTCCCGAGCGTTTCGCACAGTTCGTCGAAGACCCCGAGCAGGTCCCATCCCTCCGCCTCAGCGTTGATCTGCCCCTCGGGGCTTATGGCGCGCGCCGTCAGCTCGTACCTCGTACGGTTTCCCTGGGTCCTCGAGCTCTTGATCCTTATGGAGACCTCGGCTATATCCGGCCTGAACCTCATGCTCTTCCTGACAACCCGGCGGACCTTCTCCTCGGCGACTGACCTCTCGAAGAAGTCCTCATCCGAAAGCCCCATTATATAGACCGGCAGCTCCTCCCTGACCCTGAACCTGAGAAGGGGTGAAATCAGCTCCCTGGGCGTGATGATGCCCAGAATCTTGCCCCTCTCGTCTGTCATGAAGCATGCGCTTTGCCCCTGGTCCCTGAGGCCGCGGACCACATCCAAGGCCGAGGCATCGGGCCTCACGATAAAGGGGTGCGCATCCATGATGCCGCTAGCAGTTCCGTGGAAACGTGGCACCTTCTCCTCGACCCTTTCTCCTGAGGTTGTCCTAGATGCGGGTATAATGAACGTGTTGACTATGCTCTTGGCGGTAACCACGCCAACGAGCCTTCCGTACTCGACAACGGGGACATGGCTGATCCCCCTCTCCAACATGAGCCGGCGGGCGAAGGAGACCTTCTCCTCGATGTCGAGGGAAAAAACGGGGCTGCGGATCAGCTCTTTTGCGTGTATGCCCGATAGCTCAGGGACGTCGCACATGGCTGTAACTAGGTCCAGCTGGGAGATTATGCCGACCACATTGCCCCCCTCCACAACGGGGAGGGCCCTTATGTTGTTCCTCACAAGGTTTTCAACGATGTTGATGACAGTGTCGCTCGGAGCAACGAACCCAGTTGATTTCCAGACTTTGTCAACCTTCGTCTGAGTTGGTTGGTCGACGTCCAGCAGGTCCCTCACTGTGATGAGCCCCACGGAGCCATCGGATTTGACCGCTGCCTCGTAGCGATCCGTCTCCTTCAGGACGCCCAGAACCCTTGACACCGTCTCGTCTGGGCCGAAGACGCTGACGGGACTATGGACCAGATCGCCTATCTCCGAGAAGGCCAGTTCCCTTAACGATGTCGTCAAAACCGAGAACCATGAAAAGGAGAACTACGATGGATTAATAACCTTACTATCCACCGGGTATCTCCTCCTTCGAGTGCTATTATTTTCCATCTTATCATCTCCTCGAAATGCCTTTCGCAGACCCTGCATCTAGATGTCTCTTTGAGCTGAAAAGAGATTAATAAGACAGGTGTAAATCAGGTGTTTCGAGGGGGAATGAGGGGTGGCAGAGGAGGTACGAGGCGGAGAGCTCTGCCGTCGTAAGGATGAGCTGAGGAGGCAGGCGGAGGAGGCGTCAGCCGGTCAGCGAGGGCGCGGGAAGCTCTCCGCGAGGGAGCGGATCGAGGCCCTGCTCGACCCAGGAAGCTTCAACGAGCTTGATCCTTACGTGGAGCACCGCGCCTCGGCCCTCGGTATGGATGGCCGGAGATGGGTTGGGGACGGGGTCGTCACGGGCTTCGGGGCCGTGGAGGGGCGTCGCGTCTTTGTCTACTCTCAGGACTTCGGGTTCATGGGCGGCTCACTCGGCGAGATGCACGCGAAGAAGATATGCCATGTGCTCGACCTTGCGGTTGAGAACGGGGCGCCGGTAGTCGGGTTTCACGACTCTGGTGGCGCCAGGATCCAGGAAGGCGTCGGATCGCTGGCTGGATATGGCGAAATTTTCCGGCGAAACGTCTCCGCCTCGGGAGTTGTTCCCCAGATAGCGGCTATCGTGGGGCCGACCGCGGGGGGAGCCTCGTACTCGCCAGCCCTAATGGACTTCACCTTTATGGTGAGGGGCATCAGCACAACCTTCATCACCGGACCCCGGGTAATCAAGCAGGTCACGGGCGAGGACGTCGAGCCCGAGGTCCTCGGTGGAGCCGAGACGCATGCAACCGTCACCGGCACCGCCACGATGATCGTAGAATCCGAGGACGCTTTGTTCGATGCACTCAGGAAGCTTATCAGTTACCTCCCGCCGAACAACCTCGACGATCCGCCGCGGTTCAAAAAGGTTGAGCCCTCCAGAGCCGCGGAGGGGATCATACCCGAAGATGACAGGAAGGCCTACGACGTCAGAGAGTTGCTGGAGGCGGTCGTTGATGGGGGCAGCTTCTTCGAGCTTCAACAAGATTACGCAAGGAACGCAGTCGTGGGTTTCGCTCGGCTTGATGGACTCAGTCTGGGGGTCGTCGCATCGCAGCCCTCGGTCATGGCGGGATGCATGACCATCGACTCCTCAGACAAGATAGTTAGATTCGTCCGATTCTGCGACGCGTTCAACCTCCCCGTGGCCACCTTCCAGGATGTCCCAGGGTACCTACCAGGTGTGGACCAGGAACGCGGGGGGATCATCCGTCACGGGGCGAAGGTCATATACGCCTACGCCGAGGCGACCGTTCCCATGGTGACCGTCATCCTCAGGAAGTCCTTCGGCGGGGCCTACATTGCCCTCGGAAGCAAGCACCTCGGAGCGGACTTCGTCTATGCCCTTCCCCAGGCGGAGATTGCGGTCATGGGGGCCGAGGGGGCCGTTGAGATCGTCTACGGTCGAGAAATAAAGGAGCATCCCGAAAAAAGGGGAGAACTCATTAAAGGATATAGGAAAGAGTTCTCCAACCCATTCCGTGCTGCGAAACTGGGATACGTTGATGACATCATTGAAGCGGAGGAGATAAGGCCCAGGCTGATCTCCTCGCTCGAGTTATTGGCAAAAAAGAGGGTGAGGCCCCGCCCGCCAAAGCGGCATGGCAACATGCCTGTTTAGGGGAGCTAGATTTCCCGCCCCATCCCGCGCTGCTTGGCGAGCTGGTAGACCCTGTATGCAGTCCCGACGTCCTGTATCGCCAGCCCCGTCGCCTTGAAAAGGGTGATCTCCTTGTCGCTGGTCCGCCCGGGCTTCTTCCCGGTGACTATCTCCCCTAGCTCCGCATAGATGTCCTCCTGTTTGATCGCCCCCTCCTTCAGGGGCACGGCGAAGTCTCCGACCACGAACGCCTGGGGCTTGAAGTCGACCACCAGCTTGTCGCATTTCTTGAGAACGCTCGTGTCGAGCTCCCGCTTCGCAGCCGTATCAGCGCCGATCGCCGAGATATGGGTCCCGGGCTTGAGCATATCGCCGGTGATGTAGGGCGTGGGGGACGGAGTGCATGTGATGATTATATCGGATCCCTTGGCAGCCTCCGTCGGGGAGTTAACTGATACGAGCTTCGCGTCCACTTCTTTAGACATCGAATCCACGAACCTTTTCTTTGCTTCGGGGATTACGTCGTAGACCTTCACGGTCTCTATGTCCCGGACCTCGACCAGCCCGAGGAGTTGGGATCTACCCTGGACACCGAGTCCACATATGCCAGCGACCTTTGCGTCCCCCCTCGCCAGGTACTTGATGCCCGTGGCCCCGGCGGCCCCGGTCCTCAGGGCTGTGATGTATGTGCCGTCCATGATGGCTAAGGGCTCCCCCTTCGTCGGATCGTTGAGGATGATTCTGGCTATGACAGCGGGTAGGCCGTGTTTCTTGGGGTTCTCGGGGTGGACGGTGACCACCTTAAGGCCGGCTGCGTCAAGGCCGAAGATGTAGGCGGGCATCGCGATGAGGACGCCGTTGTACTTTTCGAAGTGGAGGTAGACGCGCGGCGGCATCTCTATCTTGCCGAGGCCCATCTCCCTGAATCCGCTCTCAACGGCCTCGATGGCGCTCCCCATGTCGAGCACCGACTTCACATCGTCCTGAGTCAGGTATAACGTCATGACGATCTCCTGAAATAATTTGACGTTCAGGATTTAATAGTTACACGTGCCTATGCAGTGAATGGCTCGCCCCCCATGAAAACTCTGGAGATCTCTGAGTACAGCCTGTTGAAGCCTAGATTCGTCTTCGTGGAAAATGGGATGGGCTCGAACTCGACGCCGAGCCTGTTGATGACCTCCATCATGTCCTGGCTGATGAGCCTGTTAAGGCCCGTCAGCCTGCTGTTTATCGCATCCTCAAGCAGCGTCGTTTCCTCGGCCCAGCCCTCGATCTCCTCGAGCTCCTCCCCGAGCAGGTCCGCCTTTGAGAGAATGGAGACTTGCGGTAGGAGGAAACGGCTGTTGACCGCCGAGGCGAGGAACATGTTCATCACGTAGTTTAGGGGATCGCGGCAGAGGGGCCCATCGAAGAGGTAGATAATGCCCTTCCCCTCATCAGAGAGCCCCTCGGCGACCTGTGCGCCGACGTCCCTGAAGGCGAACATCTCCATCTGGCCGGGGGTATCGACGAGGGCCAAGTCGGAGCCGAAGTCTTCGATGTCCGAGGCGAGCTTGTCGACGATCTCCACCATCATCTCGCTCGCGAGCATCAGCCCGCCGTTGGGCCCGAGGCCGTATTTCTCCATCAGGGTATCGACACGGATGTAGTCCCGGACGTCAACGCTGGCGGAGTAGGGCAGGGTGATCGCGCCTGGGTCGAGGTTTACCGCGATGACGTTCTCCCCCTGGAGCTCAAGCCAGTGAGTAAAGACGCCCGTGAGCTCGGACTTCCCCGATCCCGCCGTACCCAGGACGAAGATGAGGAACAAGGCTCCACCAGGGATCAGGATTCGACGAAGTCCCTGAAAAGCTTGTAGGCCTCCCCCAGGCTTTGCCTCTCTGGTGGCCTCTTAAAGCCGTAGGCGCAGAGGGGCAGGATCGGCCCACCCAGGCCCTTGTCCGATGCGATCTTGAGGCCCCTTATGACGTCGAGGAGGATGGCTCCGGCGTTGGGGGCGTCCACCGTGCTGAGCTTGACGTCCATGGTGAACGGCGCACTGCCGAAGTAACTTCCCTTGAACCAGAAGAAGCTGTCCCTCTGATTCCCCAGAAAATCGACGTAGTCTGTCGAGCCCGAGACCAGCGGGAACTCGTATGGGACAGACTTGGCCACTGCAGAGGTCTTTATCTCCCGCTTTAGACCCCTGGTCTTCCAGAGTGTGTTCACTGATTCTGCCCCGCCTCCGACATCGAGCTGGTAGCTCTCGTCTATGCGGACCCCTCTCTCGCTGAGGAACTCCATGAGGCCTATGTGGACAACCGTTGCCCCGACCTGGTCCAGGAGATCGTCGCCGACTAAGGGGATTCCCGACTCTTTGAAACGCCTGGACAAGGACGCGTCGCCGACGACGGGGGAGGGTGCGGCGTTCAGATACGCGCATCCTGCGTTGAGGGCTGCCTCGGCGTAGAATCTCGAGGCCTCAAGGGCGCTGCCCGAGATCAGGTTCACCAAGACGTCGACCCTTCCATCCCTCAGCACCTTTGGGACGTTCACTGGAACTTCCTTGGCCACTTCAACTGTGCCTTCGTCGTTCTTCTCCATCCCATCGAGTACCCTTCCCATTTGGACGGCAACGCCCAGATGACATGGGTCTGTCATCCGAGGGAAATTGTTCGGCTCAGAAAATATGGCTTCGGAAAGGCCCTTCCCAACCTTGCGTCTGTCTATGTCGAGGGCTGCGACGAACTCAACGTCGGAAACCGAATAGCCACCGACCTTCTCGTGGATCAGACCCGTGGGGTCTCTGCAATTCTCGTAGTAATGCGTTCCCTGTACAAGCGCGGAGCAGCAGTTCCCAACGCCCGCGACGGCTACCCTGATCGCTCCCAACCGATCTTCCTCCAGACTCCGAGCGTAAAGTGTGAGAGTCCATCTATTTAACGCAGGCGCTTGAGGGATATGTTACGGATCAGGCTACTTTTAAAAAAATCTTGAAAATGGGTTGGCGGACTCCAAGTTCCGCGATGTGTCATAGATCAAGAGGGGCGTTGATATGCATCGTCGTTTGAAATTCGTGGACTATTACGACCAGAAAGCATGGTTATTTCTCGTCTCCGAGATTTTTGCTCATGATGATCGCGTCTTCGTCTGGGTAATAGGCTCTCACCCTGCCGATGTCCGTGAACCCGAGGCCACTGTAGAACGAGCGCGCGGTCGAGTTGGATTCTCTGACCTCCAATGTGACCTGCGATGCCCCCATGCCCCTGAACCTCCCCTCGATCTCCGACATCAGCCCGGCCCCGATGCCCTTCCCCCTCCGCCTCCTATCGACGGCGATGTTCAGTATGTGCCCCACCTTCGACCTGTGGGATACGCCGCTGAACATTATGTCCCTGAGCTCGCCGATGACGTAGCCAACGACCTTGTCTCCCACCTCTGCGACGATGAAGAGGTCCGGGGCCTTCGAGTGGATGTACTTGAAGAAGCTAGTGGGCCAGGGGTCGGGAAACGATGACGCCTCGATCTTCGTGATCCCAGCCAGGTCCTCCGCCTTGAAGGGTCTAAACGATGATGACATCATTCGTCAGGTGATCTGGTCTCCGATTTCGCTTTAAAGGTTCTGGACCTCTGTTTCCACTCGCGAACATGTATGATGGTCGCTAATGCGATCGTGAATGAAATATGAATATTAAAATAAATTATTGTATCTCTCCGCGGGGATTCTCAAGTTATTTATCTAACCCACTCAGAACTGAAAGAAGAGGTCTAGCATTTGGTCGGGAAGAGGCGGTGGCTTCTGCTCACATCCTTTGGCCTCGTCATCTTCCTAGCGTATCTCATCTGGTCAAACCCCTTCCAGATCCTTCTTGAGGTCGGCCGCTTCAACGCCGTCGTCTTTCTATCTGCGGTGCTGATAGACTATGTGAGCCTCTTCCTCTTTGCTTTGTCGTGGTACCTGCTGCTCAAAGTGCTGGGGATGAAGGTCGGGGCTTGGGAGGCGGCTCAGGTTACCTTCGTGAGCCTCTTCGCAGTCTGGATGATCCCGATTCCAGTGGGAGCCGAGATCGTGAGGGCCTACCTAGTGAGGGGCGAGGGGAACTCCGGCCTCGGTAGGTCCATCGCCTCTGTTGTAGTCCACAAGGCGTACTACAACTTAGCCTTCGGCGCCTTCATCGCAGTCGGCGCCCTCATGGTGACCCTAAAACACAACGGGCCGATACCGGTGCGCCCCGAGCTGGTCTGGTTCGTCGTCGCGTTCGCCGCCGTTTCGAGCGCTATATTCGCTCTTATATTGAGCCCGAGGCTGCTCAGGGCTGTCTACGAGAGAAGCCCAGACTGGGTTAGGCGCCGCTTCTTCGATCGTCTCGGGGACCCTCGGATGGGGGAGGGGGGCTTCCCGACGGTTGTCGAAGAGATCGACTCTGCCGTGAAGGCTCTGAAGTCGAAGCCTTTTTACAACCTTCTGTCCCTTCTGATGGTCGCCTTCCACTGGAGCACGGGCTCCCTCACGGCCTATATGGTCGCCCTATCCCTCGGCTGGAGGATAGACTTCTGGGTGGTCGTGCTCATATACGCCGTGGTGGAGTTCATACAGCAGCTGAACATGATTATACCCAGCGGCCTCGGCGTTGTCGACGCGGGGCTCACCGGGGCCTTCGTCCTGGCCGGCGTGCCCCTCTCGACGGCCTCGGCGATCTCCCTCCTGACGCGGTTGGCGACATACTGGCTCGAGCTCGTTCTGTGCGCGTCCGTCGGCCTCAGGTACGGCTACAGGGAGTCCCTGAGGGAGTACCTCAAATAGAATCCCCGTCTCATCCAAAGCGATGTGCTCCACGACCCTGAAATCATTGAGGGCTATGTAATCGATGTAATTTCGGAAGAACCTTTCCAAAAGCGATGTAACATTACGGTGTTCTTCGCCACCAACAAGGAAGTAAAATTTGGCGAACGCCTTTTATATCTCTAGCGATAAACTGTATCTCTAGAGATATTAGGAGTGGATATTCTTGGAGTGGTGGATGAACGCTTTGATCGCGATCTGCTGTTACCTTCTAGGGATGGCTTTCGCAGGCAGCTTCCTCGGCAGGAAGTGGATGGGCACTGTCGACATCGCCCTCCACAGGCTCCTCAAGCGGGAGGTCACGACGGGCAAATACCTCTATTGGAAGCACTTCTGCGGCATCAAAGACCCGCCGAGGCCCTCGAACCTCAGAAACCCCAGGAAATTGACGGACGTGATTCTTTCGAGATTTGTTTGAACCAAAGATCGAGGATCGGCCTCCTTCTCGTTAGAAAAACCGCCAGCGGAGGAAAAATGAGGACGACTATGGGTCCTTCGGGGGCTTTTTCCACTCATGGAAAGGTATTAATTTGCTCCGCTCACAGGTGAGTTGTATGCTCAGGCTGGGGGTCGTCGGCTGCGGAAGGGTAACAACGCTATTCCACCTAAAGGGAATAAGGGATGTTGAGGGCGTGACCGTGGCCGCGGTGGCGGACCTCGACCGCGGGCGGATGATGGAGGTCAAGTCGAGGTCCGGGGCGGAGAGGGGCTACACGGACCTCGGGGGGCTGCTCTCCGATCCCGGCGTGGACGCTGTGGCAATCAACACCCCTCCACGCTTCCACGAGGAGATGACCCTGGAGTCGCTGAAGGCGGGGAAGCACGTGCTCTGCGAGAAGCCGATCGCCGAGAGCGTTGAGGGCTGCGTCCGCGTTAAGGAGGCGCAGAAGGCCACTGGCCTGGCCGTTGTCCCGGTCCACAACTACGCACTGACCCCGTGCGTCGACGTCACCATGAAGGAGATCGACAGGGGTGGGATAGGGGGGGTCAGGAGGCTGGTGATGCGCTTCAACAACAACCTCAGGGGGTATGGGCCGAAGACGGGCTTCAGACTCGGCGAGAGGCTGAGCATCATCCAAGACATCCTCCCGCATACCCTCTCTGTGGCGCAGGCGCTCGCCGGGCCACCGAAGGTCGTCAAGGAGGCGAGGGGATGGATGAAGATGTACGACGTCGTCGACAGCGTCAGCCTCAGCCTAGAGACCGAGGGCGGGGTGGATGTCGACTGCTCGATGAACTGGACTAGCCTGATCCCCAGCTTCGAGGTCGACATCCTGGGCGAGTCCGGCAGAATGGGCATAGAGATCATGAAGCGCCCCTTCAGGGTCTCCGTCGAGTCCGGCCTAGGGAGGAGGGTGTTCGATGAGAGAGGACTCGGGAAATACTTCGACCTGCTCCGCCTGAAGCACCCATCGTTCGCGCGCCAGTACCTTCACTTCGTCGGCGTCGTCAACGGCTCTGAGCGGCCCCGCTTCACTCTGGACGACGAGGTGAGGATGGCGAATGTCATGGAGGAGACAGTCAGGCTATTATCGTGAGGGATGTCTCAGGGTTCGAGGTTCTAGATTGATGCTGGAGTGAGGCTTCATTTGAGTCAAACAGTCTCGGTTGTCGGGGCGAGAGTGGATGTCCAGGGGGCCGTCAGGAAGGCGATAGAGCTTCAGGGCGGATTAAGGCTCAAGGGCGGTGAGCGAGTCATCATCAAGCCCAACATCTGCAACGCCAAGAATCCATACGGGATGGTGAATACAGACCTCGGCGTGATCGCGGCGGTCGTCGAGCTTGTCAAGGAGCGGACGGACGATGTGACCGTCGTCGAGTCGGACAACGTGTCGGGCTCCGCCGACAGGCGTGCCGAGGAGTCGGGTCTCCTGAGGAAGCTCGGAGAGCTCGGGGTGGCGTTCTTCAACTTGAGCAGGGACGAGTTCGAGGCTCACGAGGTCCGCGGCGTAAAGCTCCACATCCCGAAGACCGTCCTCGAGGCTGACTGCTTCATAAACGTGCCGAAGATGAAGACCGAGGGCCACGTCCTTGTGACCCTCTCGATGAAGAACCTCTTCGGGGTCCTCCAGCAGGGAAGGAAGAACAGGCTTCACCGCTGCCTGGTCGAGGTCCTGCCCTACCTCGCTAAGGTCGTGCGCAGCGACCTGATCGTGGTCGACGGCGTCGTCGCAATGGAGGGAAACGGCCCCCTGATCGGGACGCCAAGGGATCTGGGGGTGGTGGTCTCAGGCTCGAGCCCTCTCCCGGTCGATGTCGTCTGCACCAGGATGATGGGCTTCGATCCCACCGAGGTGGGTTACCTTTTTAGGGCCTGCGAGATGGGGCTCGGGGATCTGGATGTCGATGGGATCCGGGTGGTGGGCGAGGACTGGAGGCGGTTCTCGGCGGAGTTCGACAGACCTTTAACGCTGAGGGCCTCGATAAAGTCCTTCAAAACGATCAGAAGGGTGTACTTCTAGCATTTCACGGCTTTCATCGGAAATTTAACTCACAATTATTCGTCAATTGTCGAACTTTAAATCGATGCATGTCGAAGTATTTAAATATATTCTGGAATGAATGGTTGTTCGATTTATTGGTTCGGGTTGTCTCTGATGAAGACTTCTGGCACAGTTGGTATTGTCGGATACGGCGCATACATCCCAATGAACAGGCTGAAGGCAGAGGAGGTAAACCGGGTCTGGGGCGGCTCAGGCACGCCGATCGAGGAGAAGTCCGTGATTTGCATCGACGAGGACACTGTAACGATCTCGGTTGAGTGCGCTAGGTACGCCGTCAAGAGGGCAGGGATCGACCCCGGCGAGATCGGGGCAGTCTACGTGGGGACGGAGTCCAAGCCCTACGCCGTTAAGCCATGCGGGACCATAGTCGCCGAGGCGATCGGGGCGACCCCGAGGGTCACTGCGGCCGACTACGAGTTCGCCTGCAAGGCTGGCACCGAGGCGTTCCAGACGTGCATAGGCCTCGTCTCCAGCGGAATGGTCAGATATGCGATGGCGATAGGGGCTGACACCGCCCAGGGGAGGCCGGCCGACGCCCTCGAGTACACGACGGCTTGCGGCGGTGCCGCCTTCATCTTCGGCAAGAAGCCGGACAGGACGATAGCCAACCTGGAGGGCTCCTACTCGTACGTGACCGACACCCCCGACTTCTGGCGGAGGGGGCTGGAGATGTACCCGAGGCACGGCAACCGCTTCACGGGGGAGCCGGCGTACTTCAGTCACATAATCGGGGCCGCAAAGGGGCTGATGGGGGAGCTCGGGACGGAGCCGAAGGACTACAGGTACGCCGTATTCCACCAGCCAAACACGAAGTTTCCGATAAACGTCGCCAAGATGCTCGGATTCGGTATGGATGCGATAAAGCCCGGCCTGATAGTGCCCTACGTCGGGAACACTTACGCCGGTTCGACTCCGCTCGGCCTCGCGGCGACTCTTGACATCTCGGCCCCGGGGGACAGGATACTCGTCGTCTCCTACGGGTCGGGCGCAGGGAGCGACGCCTTCAGCTTCGTCGTGCAGGAGGCGGCCCCCGGTGAAAGGGGCTCGGACCCATCCGTCTCCAAGTTCATCGCTAGGAAGTGCTACGTCGACTACTCAGTCTACTCGAAGCTCAGGGGCAAGATCCACAGATGAGAAGGGTCGCGATAGCCGGGGTCGGCCTCACAAAGGTCGGCGAGCACTGGTCGATGGGCCTCAAGGACCTTTTCGCCGAGGCTGCGCTGAAGGCCCTCGACGACGCGGGGACGGACGACGTGGACACTCTGTACGTCTCAAACATGTGCGCCTCAACGCTTCAGGGGCAGCTCCACCTGGGGGCGATGATGGCCGACGCCATCGGCAAAAGCGGGATAACAGCGCTGAACATTGAAGCGGCCGCGGCCAGCGGCGGAGTCACCTTCCACGAGGGCGTCAAGGCCATCGCCTCCGGGCTCAGCAAAAGCGTCCTAGTCGTGGGCGTCGAGAAGATGAGCGACGGGCTGCCCGAGAGCGTCCTAGCCACCCAGTCGATGTCGGAGGACCAGGAGTACACCGCCTACACCGGGGTGACGAACGTGGGGCTCAGCGCCCTCATGTACCGCCAGTACACGGAGAAGTTCGGCGCAAAAGCTGAGGACATCGCCATGTTCGCCGTAAGGAGCCACGAGAACGCAGAGGGTAGCCCCCACGCCCAGTACCCCTTTAAGCTGAGCATCGACAGGATAATGGCCTCCCCGATGGAGGCGGACCCGATCCACATGCTCGAGTGCGCCGGCATAGGCGACGGCGGAGCCGCAGTGCTCCTCAGGCCCGCGAAGAGGGCCTCGGACGGAGTAGAGGTAGCGGCGACGTCCGTCGCCACTGGCGCGTATTACTTGTCTGGGATGCGGGATCTGGTGTCGTTCGACGCAGTGAGGCTTGCCTCAGAGAGGGCCTACAAGGCGGCGGGCATCTCGCCAAGGGACGTGGACGTTCTCGAGGTCCACGACGAGACCACGATCGCTGGGGTGATCTCCCTCGAGGACATGGGGTTCGCCGAGAAGGGCAGGGGCGCGGCGTACGTCGCCAAGGGCAACATCACCAGGGGCGGTGAAACGCCGACGAACACCTTCGGGGGATTGAAGGCGAGGGGCCACCCCCTAGGGGCGACGGGCCTTTATCAGATAGGGGAGGTTGCACTCCAGCTGCTCGGGGAAGCCGGCGCCTGCCAGGTTCAGGACGCCGAGGTGGGGCTCGCCCAGAGCCTCGGCGGACTCGGCTCCACGTGCGCCGTGACTGTTTTGAGGAGGTTCTGATTTGAGCGTCCCTAGGTATTGGCGTGAGACGAGGTACAGGTACAGGCTCCTGGGGGAGAAGTGCTTGGGGTGCGGCGCGATCCACTTCCCGAGGAGGCCGGTCTGCAACGTATGCGGCGGCCGGAAGATGGAGGAGTGCAAGCTTGGGGAGGCCGGCAGGGTCGTGACCTGGACTACCATAAGGAACCCGCCGGCGGGCTACGATGCGTCCACGCCGTACGTCGTCGCGTTGATCGAGCTCGACGACGGGGGGAGGGTCCTCTCGCAGGTTGTGGACGTCGCGCCCGAGGAGGTGAAGGGCGGGATGAGGGTGGAGGCCGCGTTCCGCAGGGTCAAAGAGGACGGGGAATCGGGCATCATAGAGTACGGGTACAAGTTCAGGCCCGTCATCGAGTAGCCCGTTCCATCTCACTTTCCAGAGGTAGCTGCGTAGGCCGGTACGCAAATTCTTTAACGAATCTGCATAATCCAATAGATGATCATGGATGAAAATCCGGGATGGATTTAGAGGCATTCTTTGTCTCCCCATCACGCCGTTTACCGACGACGACGAGGTAGACGAAGACGGCCTCCGTCGGATCATCGACGTCATCGTCAGAGACGGGGCTGACGGCCTCGTGCCCACGGGAGCGACAGGCGAGTTCCCATACCTTCTCCACGAAGAGAGAAAGAAGGTCTGGGAGGTTGTTCTGGACCAGGCAAACGGGAGGGTCCCGGTTTTGGCGGGTACCGGCGCAGTCAGCACGAGGGAGGCCCTGTTGTTCACCAAGGAAGCCAAGGACGTTGGGTGCGACGGGGTCATGCTCTCGCACCCCATCCTGACTCAGGCCACGGACGCCGAGGCCTACGGCTACTTCGAGAAAATAGCGACAAAGGTCGACATCCCGATACTGGTTTACAATAACCCAGGGATAGGGCGCTCTATGTCCCCGGATCTGGTGGAGAGGCTCGCGGACGACTTTGACAACATAGTCTCATACAAGGAGGACGACTTCAACCACCAGCGCTTCGCCGAGGTCATCAGGAGATGCAAGCAGAAGCTCACAGTCTTCACCGGAAGTCCGGCGGCCTACCTCTCCTTCCTCGTTCATGGCGGTCACGGGGCCCTCATCGCCGAGTTCCAGGCCTTCCCGCACCTGATGAAGGGCCTTCGGAGAGGGTACGAGAGGGGGGATATGAATAGGGCGCTCTACTACCACGAGCTCATAATGAGGATGTTCAACATCATCGGGACGTACTTCGGCGGGGCCAGCTTCTGGGGGAGGTACAAGGCGATCTGGAGGCTGAGGGGCTTAGACCTGAACCTGAGGGTGAGGAGCCCATGCACCCCAGTGACGCCTGAGCAGCTCGAGAGGGCGAAGCCGGAGTTCCTGAAACTGGACATAGACGAGTCGTGGTACGTGAAGTAGTCAAAATATTATCAGACAAAGAAATCTCTAACAATCCGAAGTGGATCATAACCCCAGAGAATGCTGCAAACTATGAAGGGCATCCACTTGGAGGGCGCACCAAAGAGATAATCCAGATTCTGTGCATCGGCCGTAGCGTCTCAGGAGGTAGATAATGAAGGGACCTCCGCATTATAGAGTACTGATCCAGTTCTGTGATAAGGTAAATTTTTAGCACTGGTATCACCGCTATTCACGGGGAGAAGCCTTGAAAATGGGTCTTGGCTTCTTAATTGTTTTCTTTCTTATTTTGGGTCCTCTTCCAGTTTCTGTCAACTGTTTACCAGCCTTCTATGGGGGCAATCTCCAGAGGGAGACTTGGAGCAGGCTCCTCAGAACGGGGGTGGCGATGTTCGAGTCCTCCGCCGACTTCCAGCACAACCCGTGGGAGGCCGAACTGGTCCACAGGCTGGCAGATGCGGGCGTGAGGATCAACTTCAGGCTCTTCTGGTGGTGGCAGTTCTACAACGGTGAGGTCGCTTGGAACACGAGCGTCGTTGACCTGTACTACAACGAGACCCTCATGGGGCTGCTTGAGGGGTTCGTGGACGGGCAGCTCGACCAGCTGGACACCGAAAAGATTTGGGCGGTGACCCTGAGCGAGGAGGAGCCAGGCTACTCCCTCAGGTACTTCTGGACGCCCGCAACCAAGCGGAAATACAACCACACGTTTCACGAGGAGACGGGCTACTGGCTGAGGGGCCAGTACGACCTTAACAGGACCGAGGAGATGGTCCTCCACCGGTGGCTGTCGGAGAAGACGGTCAGTGTGTTCAACCGCCTCTACGACCGCGTGAAGGGCAGGTGGCCCCACGCCATCGTTTTCCAGTTCGTCGTGCCGTCGCCCGGGGCTCCGCCGGTCTGGGGCGGGGGCCTCGACCTCACGGGCCTTAAGGCGGACGCCCTCAAGGCCGACCTGTACTACTATGATGTCTACGATAACCCGTTCTGGCTCTACGAGTACGTCAGACACGCGAAGACGACCTTCCCAGAAAAGGAGTACCACCTCTGGCTCTGGGGGGAGGAGCCCTTGGAGGAGGAAGGGATGGCTGGCGGGTTCGGCCACATCAGGAGGAACGCGTGGGTCGCCTATCTGGCGGGCGTCAACGCAGTGGGCTGGTTCAACTGGAACAACGACCTCGGTTTCATCTGGGAGAGGGGCGACGTCCAGGGGAAGCAGCTATTGGAGTACACAAACAGGCTAAGTCGGGAGCTCGGCAAGCTTCCCACATTTTGTCCTCAGCCGGAGGTCCTCGTCATCAGGGACTCGCCCATGTCTTTCCAGCTGGGCTTCTGTTGCGAGCTCGGGGCATTCAACGAGTGGGACAGCGTGGACCAGGCGACCATAGCTAGAGGGGGTATCGACCTCTCCAGGTACAGGCTCGTCGTGGCCAACGAGGCCGGCTACCTCGACGAGACGGTGGAGAGGCTGAACGAGTACGTTAGGTCTGGGGGGAATCTGCTCCTGCTAGGGGGATTCGGGAGGGGGCAGAGGAACTACTACGACAACGCGACGAGGGAGGCCATGTTCCTGATGGAGGAGGGCGTGACCCAGGTGGAGGTGTCGGGCGACGTCTTTTTCAACGTGTCCGAGCCAAACCCGCTAAATCTTGATCTACGATACAACCACGAGGAGGTGGCCTATGGAGGCGTCCTGGCCCTCAAGCTCGATACGCTGTCCGACGACCACCACGCAATAGGAAAGCACTACAGCGTCAAAGGCGATGGTCCCATAACCCCTCTCAATTCAAGCCCCTTCGTGCTTTACCAGAACTCATCAGATGGCGATGGCGGCTGGGTCCTCTACTGGGGAGGGCAGATGACTAGTACGACTGAAGGGGGCTACGGGGACGTCGTGGACGCCTTCATCCCCGAGCTGAATCACACGCGCTTCGTCTACAGGGAGATATCCAGGGCGTTCGCTGGTGGCTTCCTAGGGCTGAAGGGATGCGTCACGACCGCTGGGGAGGAGAACGTCATGATAACCCAGTCCGAGGTGGATGAGGGAGTCGTCCTCGCCGGGATCACGAACCACTACCCTCAGAGGGTTGACCTCGACTACGTTCTCGACCTGGAGCACTTCGACCTCCCTCCCGGCGAGTACTGGGTGCACTCCCTCGACCAGAACACGAGCCTGGGCAGATATGTCAGCCAGGGGTCCCTGCTGGAGGTGCCGGTCAGCGTGGGCGGCGCTGAGACTAGGCTATTATTAATATCGAAGCAGAAGCCCGAGCCGTCATATTCCGTCGACACGTATCCTGACGTTCCCACGCCAGAAGAAGTCGCAGACCTGTGGCAGCCCTGGCTAACTGTTCTGAGTGGTCACGGGGAGACGACGGGCGGCGGACCATACAATCTCGGAGAGAGGGCCTCCTTCGGAGTCTCGCCGGAGACCGTTCCCGGAGAGGAAGGCGTCCAATACGTCTTCGAGAGCTGGATCAGCGGGGGCGAGGGGGGCTACGCAGGAGGCGATAATCCGGCGGCGGTGGTCATGAGCGGCGACGTCACGGAGATCGCCGGCTGGAGGACACAGTACTACCTCACGATCCAGGCCGAGGAGGGCGGGTCTGTCACCCCCAGCTCGGGCTGGTACGACGCAGGCTCCGAGGTGGTCATCAAGGCAGAGCCCGGCGGGGGGTTCGAGTTCGTCTCATGGACGGGTAGCGGAAAGGATTCCTATTCGGGTTCTGAGCTAAGCCAAACGGTTTTGATGAATGGCCCGGTGACGGAGACGGCGACGTTCCTCGATACCGAGTCGCCGGTCGCCTACGTGTTCATCGACAGGGAGATAGAGGTCGGGGTGAAATTCGTCCTCGACGCCAGAGGCTCGAGGGACAACGCAAGGATAATCAGCTACGAGTGGGACCTCGGGGGCGGCAAGACGGCGATGGGGCCGGTGGTGATCCACAGCTACGATGCGCCGGGGGAAAGGACGATCACCCTGACGGTAAAGGACGCCGCGGGAAACAGCGACTCGGACACCATCGTCATCACCGTGAAAGAGGCCAAAAAACCCGGCTCACCGTTGGGAGTTCCTCCATGGGTTCTCTTCGTGGTCGGACTCGCAGTAGCCCTAGGACTGATCCCCTATTTCATCGTAAGGGCGACGTCGGGCGAGAGGTGACGTCGTCTCTCGACTGTTATTTCCTCTTAAAGGCGTTCTCTGATAGACCGCGGCGATGACTAACTCTACTCTATCCTCGCCACTACTCACACTAAAAGAGGGCGTCTATTCCGGATCTCATTTCTATCAAGATGCTGGCATGTGATGGTGACATATTTACATATGAGATGGAAGGAGTAGGTATGGTCAACGATGCCTGAAAAGATGCTCGCGGCATGTGGCCTGGATTGCTACGCCTGCAGGGCGTACATCGCCACAAAGGAGAAGGACTATTCCAAGCTTGTGGAGACGGCTAAACTCTGGTCGGAGCCAGGAATGGAGTACAAACCCGAGGACATCCCCTGCGATGGGTGCCACACAGAGAGGCTCCATGCGTTCTGCCGCGGGTGCCCTGTTAGAATATGTGCAAAATCACATGGTGTTATGATCTGCGGCGACTGTTCGGAGTATAAATGTAGCAAGCTGAAAAGCCTCTGGAAATGGCTCTCCCCGTCCTCGGGCGTGGCCGCTAGAGCCAACATGGAAGAGTATAGGAAGAAACGGAGACCTTGAGTGGTTACGTTCGGTTTCGAGAGGTGGAGGAGCATCGTCACTTCCAAAGAGGTAAAAGATTTCGCATATGAAGTGGGGTTCGCAGCGGTCGGCGTAGTCGGCCACAGCAGGGTAGGATTGATTCCCACCGGTCGGGTCGACGATGTCATTGAGCTGCTTTCACCTGAAAGTCTTCTCCCCCATGTCAGGTCCATAGTTGTCCTCGGTTACAGCATCTGGGATCCCGTGTTCAACCTCGTCGTGATGGGGCAAGATCAGTCGGACCGCCCCGCCTTTCACCAGCTCTACGCCGAGGTGGCCTCCAACAAGGCCTGGGAGGTGGCGCATTTCCTCGAATCGAGGGGCCATGAGGCCATCTCGACTAGAAGGATATGCCTCAAGAAGGCAGCGGTTCTGGCCGGCTTGGGGACCCAGGGGAAGCACACCGTGGTGGTTTCGCCTCGCCATGGCGCTACCCTCCGCTTCGCGGCCGTACTGACATCCGCTGAGCTTGAGGAGGACCCGATGTTCGGCGAAGATCTGTGCAGCGACTGCACAAAGTGCCTGGATGCCTGCCCCACAAGTGCTTTGAAGCCTTCCTCCATAGATATCAAGAGATGCATGGTTTACGCGGCGGAGAATCCGAACTCAGAGGAAGTCCAAAACGACGTCCGCGCGTCTGAAAAACGTTTCATTCGGAGACCTTCCAGACACAGCTTCATCGAATGCACGATATGCTTGGACGCCTGCCCATTAAAGGGTAAATAGATAGGTTCTTCATTGGGGTATTGAAAGTGGAAAGAGCGCCCCTTTTCCGACACGATCTCGGCGCCATGCTCTGTCAGATGTTATTTCGCCTCCTTTAGGTTCCTTACGGAAGGATGGGGCCATCGGATGGGCTTTCTCGCCCTCGCTGATGTTGAGCGTGAATTGCCCAGTGTCGAACACGGTCTGTTTCTAGGCTTTCTTCTTTATTTTAAAGCCAAAGACTCCTCCACGGTACCACTCAGCCTCGGAGATGTCAGTCACGACTATCGCGATATCCCCATTAGATCTGAATGTGATCATGTCCTTTGTCCGCTAGTGGAAGCATTTTCATTTTCGGGGTGTTTAAAAAGCATGAGATGAACATCAGCCTAGAGTCCAATAGGGTTTCAGTATCTTGGCAAGTTCATCGATGACATCCCCGGTTTTTTCCAGCAACCTGGGGTCCACGGGTTCAAGGGCTTGACTCTCCCTTAATTCCAGCTCTATCCCGAGTTCTCCAGAAAATAGGGCGTATAAGCCCTGCTCCTCCGTCCCGGGGTTGTATCCGCTGCAGAGGAGATCGACCAAGCCGCATCCGGCCCTCTCAGCTGCTTCGACTACCGCCCTGCCCACCGACCAGAGGCCCCTGAAGGTCAGCCCGAGGTCCGCCAGTTCGTCTTGGAAGTGGGGATCCGCTCCACCGCTCCTGATGATGACCTGTGGTCGAAATTGTCTAACCAGCGGCTTGAATACCCTCTCCAGGACGAGGCTCATGCAGCCATCGTCCGCCTCCGGCGGCAGTGGGACGTTCACGGTGTACCCTTCTCCCCGGTCCCTACCAATCTGATGGACGAAGCCCGTGTTCGGGAACAAGGTACGAGGGTCTTGGTGCACCGACAGATATAGCACCCGGGGCTCCTCGTAGAAGATGTCCATGGTGCCGTTTCCGGCGTGGGCGTCGGTGTCGAAGATGAGCACCCTCTCCAATCCGTGACGCTCGACGAGAGACATCGCGCATGCGGCCACGTCGTTGAAGATGCAGAAGCCTCCGCCGTAGTCTCTCCCCGCGTGGTGCAAGCCGCCTCCTACTCCCTGGGCCAGTTCAACGTCGCCTTTGGCTATCAGTTCTCCTGCCTTCAAAGCCGCCCCGACGATCAGTCTCGCTGCCCTTAATATGACCGGGGTCAGAGGCGTGTCATCAGAGAGATAGGCTCGTTCTTTGGCAAGTTTTTCAACGCGGTCGATGTACTCTTCGGAGTGGACGAGGAGAAGGTCCTCTTTAACAGCGGCCTTCGGCTCGACGATCTCGATCCGAAAGCGCTTGAGCAGCCCCCTTGATTTCAAGAGTTCGAG
Organism: uncultured Candidatus Bathyarchaeia archaeon; assembly: GCA_964587735.1. GTDB lineage: Archaea > Thermoproteota > Bathyarchaeia > TCS64 > TCS64 > CAZPMB01. The sequence goes on from CAZPMB010000016.1 coordinate 25,396, forward strand.
ATAGAGAGGAAATTTCTTCCCCCTAATGGGATAGTCTGATCCGAAGTCGTAGTCGGCGATCCCCCTATGGTACACGATGGATATGCGATCCATGGTCTTTTCACATTCATTCCATTAATTATATCTTTAGTGCAGAGAGGCTTGCTACAAAGATGTGTTTAAAGTAGCATCCCTTTCAGCATCAGAGGAGGTCTAAAGCGACGTCCGCGAGTCTGAAAAACGTTTCATTCGGAGACTCTCCAGACACAGCTTCATAGAATGCACGATGTGCTTGGACGCTTGCCCAGTGAAGGGGAAAAATGAGTTCTCCAGCTTAGTCAACTGAGGGGTCGTGTACCCCCTCCTCTCCGCCAATGAACCGCGTGTAGAAATTCGCCTTCATTTGCTCATTTCCTTGTCTTCGATCCACCAGATCCAGGATCCGTCGTTGGTGCGTTTTCCCTTAATCGTTCCTCTGATTCTCAATAGGTTCAATGCAATTACGTTGTCGGTTACACAGTGTGGAACTAGTTTATGAGTCTCTTGCTGCAGCTGTTTTGTAGTCAGGGGCTTTTTCGCTTCCCTTAGGATAGATACAATGAGTTCTGGTCCGATCTTTTTTGATTCACTCATTTGATTCATCTTCGAATAAGTTGCTGACGGGGATATTTGCATAATCTGATGATTTATCTTTTGTCTCCTAGCGCGTGCACGGTAACGTCTATTATTGAATAAGATTAAAAATTATCATTTCCGAATTAGAAAACATAACGTAGCTCAAGCGGGATCAGACTCCCAATCAATAGCTAAACCCGTCAGTACTGACCGCCCTTCTGCTTCTTCTGTGCGCGATAGCCCTGACTATCTCTTTGCTTCTTCCCTGTATGATCTCTCCCACTCCCATTGGAAGATGAGTGCTTGGATCATGCCCAAAAGTATGAGAATCGGCGGCGGCGGGTTCCCCATGATGGTCGTGACTACGGTCCAGGAGAGGGTGAACCAGGCCAGGAAGACGTGTAGCCAGAACCAGGGCCTGAGGACCGTCTGACGCTTCATTTTTTTCTCTTCTCCAGACCCGCGAAGTCGCAGGTGTTAGATTCAGTATAAACTTTTTCTGGGTCAGCGGTACATGTTTCAGATCCATGTTTGTGATCCGTTTGTCGTTGCCTGTTTCATCCGGATAAAGTTACATTTTTATCTGAAGGGCGGGATTTTTACCTGTTGCAGATGGTGCTCCTTTACGCGCTAGTCGGGCAGGATCCCCAGGAGATTTTGTGGATAGGGAGCCAGGCGATGATCTTCTTCTGCATAGTTTTTCTGCTGCTCTGCCTGTGCATTGCGAAGGGGTTCCTCGGCCTTCTGGCCCGAAGGGCGGTCGAGGAGGTCGTCCGAGAGGGGATGGCCTGGCTTTTCTCCTCGGTCAATGACGCCTAGACGCTACCTTATTCCCAGGGACTCGGAGAGGGCTTCCTCGTCGTATCCGTAGACGGTAGTTTTCCCGTCGATCACTGTCATCGGGTAGACGATCTTCGTGCCCGAGCTGGGGAGGTTTTCCCCTATCTCAATCATGGCCTCCTCCCTCTCGCGGGGCTCCGCGGAGTCGAGCTCTAGGTACTCGTACTCGACGGACCTGCTCTCCAGGAACCTCCTGGCCTTCTCGCACGGGGCGCACCCGCTGGTGGCGTAGACCGTGACCCTGTGCTCCCTGTTCTCGCCGTCCACGCGTACCCTGGTCATCACCCATTACAGC
>CAZPMB010000017.1:0-26675 GCA_964587735.1 uncultured Candidatus Bathyarchaeia archaeon
GCGTGGAGGACCTTTCCGGGGAAGTCCGCGTCCGTGAGCGACGGGACCCCCTCGGCCTCCTCCCGTTTGAACATCTCCCTGAGCTTGGAGAACACGCTGGGGTACCTCTTGTAGGCTATCTGGTAGCCGACCCTCTCGATGGCGGCCTCTATCTGGGCCAGCTGGACCCTCTCTGGGTCGTAGGTCACCCTCAGGTTCTTAGCCATGTAGTTGCCCCTGACCTCCTCCACGCCCTCGAGCGCCCCGACCTCCCTCTCGAGGACGGGGATGCAGGTCGGACAGTCCATCCGGGTGATGGGGATCGTCTTCTCCAAGAGCCTCGCCATGCTCACGCCTCCGACCTGAACCTCCTGAGGAGCAGTGAGTTGGAGACGACGCTGATGGAGCTGAAGGCCATTGCCCCGGCCGCGAGGACCGGGTGCATCCGGATTCCCCAGGGGATTAGGGCGCCCGCGGCGACGGGGATGAGGGCCGAGTTGTAGCCGAAGGCCCAGAAAAGGTTCTGTCTGATCTTCGAGTACGTGGCCTTGCTGAGCTGGATGGCCGTGACGACATCCTCCAAGTCGTTCCTGATGAGGACTATGCCCCCAGCCTCGAGGGCGACGTCGGTGCCGCTGCCGAGGGCTATCCCGACGTCCGCCTGGGCGAGGGCGGGGGCGTCGTTTATCCCATCGCCGACCATTGCAACGACGAGGCCCTCCTCCTGGAGCTTCCTCACCTCCGCGACCTTGTCCTGTGGCAGCACCTCCGCCAGGTAGCGGTCCACGCCGACCTGCCCCGCTATGGCCTCGGCGGTCCGCCTGTTGTCCCCAGTGATCATGATCACATGCAGCCCCATCCTCCTAAGCCTGGCCAAGGCTTCGACTGCGTTCTCCTTGAGCTGGTCGGCCACGGCGATGAGGCCGACGACTCTCCCCACCATTGACGCGAAGACGAGGGTCTTCCCCTGATCAAAGAGTCTCTCGGCGCTCTGCCTCGTCGCCTCATCGACCTCGGCGCCGATCTCCTCCATCAGCCGCTGCGTGCCGACCACCATCTGCACCCCGTCGACCGTCCCCCTGACCCCCCTGCCAGCCAAGGCCTCGAAGTCTTGAGGCTCGACGAGGTCTATGTCCATCTTGTGGGCCTTCCTGACTATCGCCTCGCCTATTGGGTGCTCGGACCTCCTCTCAAGAGACGCAACGGACCTCAGCAGCGCCGCTTCGTCCTGCCCCAGAACGTCGGTGACAGCGATCTCCCCCTTCGTAAGGGTCCCAGTCTTGTCGAAGACAACGGCCTGTAGCTCCCTTGTCTTCTCAAGGTAGTCGCCGCCCTTAATGAGGATCCCATTCTCAGCACCCTTCGCGGCGCCCACGAGGATGGCCGTCGGCGTCGCTATCCCCATGGCGCACGGGCATGCAACGATGACGACTGCTATAAACGAGGTGAGGGCGAAGCCGAAGCTCGCGCCCGCAAGGAAGTACCAGCCCGCGAAGCTGGCAAGGCCTATCGCTATGACCGCGGGGACGAAGTAGGCCGCGACAGTGTCGGCGAGCCTCTGGATGGGGGCCCTGCCGAGCTGGGCATCCTCGACCATCTGGACGATCTGCTGGAGGGTTGTGTTCATCCCGATCTTTGTGACCTCGACCTTGAGGGCCCCCTCCTTGTTCACAGTCCCGCCGATGACCTGCCCACCGACCCGCTTCTCGACTGGGATGCTCTCCCCGGTGACCATGCTCTCGTCCACCGAGGAGGCCCCATCGATGACGACCCCGTCGAGAGGAATCTTCTCGCCTGGCCTCACGATGAGGACATCGGAGGGCATCACGGTCTCCACGCCCACCTCCTCCTCGGTCCCGTCCTCCCTCAGAACCCTCGCGACCGGCGGCTGGAGGTCGAGGAGCCTCCTGACCGCCTCCGACGCCCTACCCCTGGCGATCTCCTCGAGGAGCTTCCCTACCAGTATGAGGGCGAGTATCAGGGCGGCCGTGTCGAAGTAGAGGTCGTGGCTCGGGGCCAGCTCGGGGAGGAAGACCACGAGGGTGCTATAGGCCCACGCCGTAGACGTGCCGATGACTATGAGGGTGTCCATGTTCATCGTCCCCGCCCTCGCGGCGCCGAGGGCCCCCCTGTAGTACCTCCAGCCGGCGATGAACTGGACCGGGGTGGCGAGGATGAACGCCCAGATGTGGTTCGAGAAGACAGGAAGTTGCCCACCGTAGAACATGACGGCCATCGTCGCGACCCCGAGGGAGAGGCTGAAGGCGACGAGGCGCTTCAGGTTCCTGCGCTCCCTCTCGGGCTGGATGAAGGTCAGCATGCAGGCCTCGCTACAGAAGTAGTAGGTCCTCCCCTCGACCTCCGCCTTGAATGCGGCGTGCTCCTCGTCGACGTACATCCCGCAGACCGGGTCCCGGGCCATGGGGTCACCGGAAAAAGCTGAAGGACGGCGACTATTAAGCCTTCATCGAGATAGGTGTCGGGCGAGCTGGTTTGTATCAGAGGCTGATTGAAGCGCCGAGAGAACACCAGGCCTAGGAGCGTGTCGAAGCCCGTTCACGGCTGCTTGCTCTTCATCAGCCATTCAGCCAGCTCGATGCGGTTCGTGTTATATTGCTTCTCGGCTGTGACGGCGCCCCTCCTGAGGAGCTTAACCAAGACCCTGTGGGTCTTCACCCTGGAGAAGCCGAGCCCGTAGGAGATCTCCTTCTGCAGCATGGATCCACCGGCCGCCGCAAGCGCCTCGACCACCCTCCTCTCGTCAGGCTCTAGGAGGCGCATGGCAAGGTCGAAGGCCCGGCCAACGCCAGCCTCCTCAGTTTTGGCACCGCCCTCCTCCATCCCTTCCTCCAGCCTCTCCACCTCCGGCTTGAAGTTCCCGGTCGGCCTAACGCTTCTGAGCCTGGGGAAGAATACGAGAAGGACGACGATCCCGGAAAGGGCTGTTAGGAGGCCGAGGAGCGCCAGCCCGAGAGACGTCTGGTTCATGTGGGGACCCATCATGCCGTCCTGGGCTAATAATCCGGCTGCAAGGCTGCGCATGGCTCAGGTGAAGATGTTCGCCGCCTTTAATATTGGTTGTTTCAATTTTCGTAACGGCCGTTACGAGAACCATCTAAATCGAGGCGCTCCACACTGTTACCGTATGAAAGGAGGTGCAAGGCGATTGAATAGAAGCAGAGCAGTCGTCGCCCTGACGATCTTTGCCATAGCCGTGGCAGCGTCACTATACGCCCTGCCTGCGTTGGCCCGCCCCTACTGGACGGGCGAGGGCGAGGAGTTCATCCTACCGTGCCAAGAGGAGGGATACGACCCCGAAACGTGCCGATATGGGTCATATGGTAACAGGACATGCCCATCGTGCCAGAGCGAATGCGAGGGTGGTCTCGGTAGGCAGCTTCGGTGCGTCGCAGGGGGCGGGGAGCCGAACGGGTCTCGCAACGGCTTTGGCTGCAACGTCGTGAGAGGCCAGGGTTCAGGCCCTCGCATGGGTGGCTTTGGCTGCAGAAAGGGCGGCTCGTAGGGGCCCGGATATCTCTGCGTATGAAGCAAATCCACCTTTTTCTGCTCAATGTGGTTCTGATCGATGCAGAGAGGTTCTGACATCTGGGATTCGACGGATTCTACGTTCCTAAACAGTGAACCACTCGCTTGCGGCGGCCCTGGCCTCCTCCACGTGGCCTCTATCGTATCTTCCGAAGGCCCTTTCGCCCTCTTGCAGGTATGAGACCTTCTCGGGGTCGACGCCCATCAGGCCGCACAGGACCGCGTCGAGGGAGACGAGGTTGCGTCCAACGGCAACGGCTCCAACCCCCTTGACGACTTTGTATCTGCCCCACGGCACCTGCACCTCGCCCTCGGGGTGTTCCGCTGTCGCGGATTCTATGGCCTCACAGACGCCGTGGACGCCGAAGAATGAGGCGTAGACCTTGGCGATGTCCACGATGCTCCTCCCGAGCAGGGAGTCCTTCGGGCCGTGCCACGACGACCTTAAGGGGTCCGGGATCAGGCCGAACAGGTTCTTGAGCGTGAGGCTTGGGTACGTCCCCCCGATGCCCTTCACCCTGCCGAGGCTTATGAGGGGGGATCCCGCGAGGCCGTGGAACCTTTTTGGCAGGAAGCTGTACAGTTTCTCGTCGATCACGGTCTTGAACTTCGCCTCCACAGCCCTTTTGACGGTCGTTGGATCCACGACCCGGCCACTCCAGACCTCCTCGGTGACGTTGACGTAATCGACGCCGAACTCCTCGAACAGGTCGGTGAAGCCATGCTCGTCGAGGAACCACCTGTCCTGCTTCCTGAACTCGTCCCACCGCCCACCCTCCCTCACCCATTCCCAGCTTGGATGCTTCATGACCCACCTCCAGTCGACCGCCTCACCGTCGACCTGGAACTTCATGCTCCCGTCCTGCCTGTCGAGGGAGTAGCCCTCCGTGACGACTACCCTGCGATCCAGTGCCTCAATCAGCATCCGCAGAGCCTCGGCGCTTGTGAAGTTCGCCGGGTGAGGGCTGTACCAGCTTGGCTTCACGATGAGGACGCCGGGCTCGAGGTCCAGATCCAGAAGTACGCGCTTAAGGTCTGCAGAGGACCTGACCCTACCCAGAGTCACGTCGCCAAATCTCTTCATCGGTTCCCCGTCCATAGGGTCTACGGGGACCATTTATCCTTTTTTCAACGGGCACCGGGCCATCAGGAACCGTAATATTCTGCCGCACATAAGCTGATATCGGGGCTGGAAAGGATGACTGACGAGAGAGAGAAAAATGCTGAAGTGGGCGAACTCATCAGCGTCCTCTTCATGGTACTCCTGTTCTTCGCGGTCCTCGCCGGGAGGGAGATCGGCGACATCTACAGCAGCTTCAACGAGGTCTCACAGCTCTCCTTCGTCTTCCAGCTTGGAGAGGAGGAGATCGCAGGTTATATAAGGGACGTGCTGAAGGGAACGCCCTCCGAGCTCGGGGTCGGGATGGCCCTCACTCTCCCCTCCGCCAGAAACGTTGAGGGCGTCGTCACCCAGTTGCCGGACTACGTGCGCAGGTGGTTCATCAGCGTCACGTTAAGCCCGATCGTCGTCAACCAGCCGGAGGTCTCGGACGTGGAGATCACCCTCCTGGTCGAGGGGGAGGCCATACAGACGAGGCGCTTCAGCTTCAGGAGGGAGAGGGTGCCGTACCTGGTCCTCCTCGACAGGTCGGTGACCTTCATAATCGACGACGTGGACCGCTTCAGGGAGGCTGTCATGGAGGCCTCGGAGAGGTACGGCGGGGAGGTCGAGATGACCTTCAACGGGCGAGCCCTCTCCCACCTCCTATTCCTCGAAAGCTGGCTCCCCTTCTCGACGACCCGGTACCCCCTCGTCAAGGTGCCCCATCTGGACTATGTCTCGTCGCGTTGGACCGACCTGGATGGGCAGCCCGTGAGCAGGCTACGGGCCGGTGAGACGGCGATAATCCAGTTCAAGACCAGCAACCCCACGCGCGTCCACTCGATCCACGAGAACGTCACAGCCACAGTTTATATGGAAAGCTCGGGGGAGCAGGTGTACAGGGCCTGGAAGGTAACACCCGTGGCCCCAAGCTCAACCGCGACGTACTTCTTCCAGTTCACGCCCGAGGCACCCGGTGTCTACTACTACTCCCTTGAGGCAGCCGACGGGTTCAAGCTGGCCGCAGACGCCTCGCCGCGCCTCCTTGTTGAAGGCAGCTAACCGCAGTACCCGAGGGGCAGGGTGAGTTAGACGACGGCATTTTTATTCGGATCGGGGGCACATGGGTAACCGTTTACAATGTCATCCATCGATAGGGAGGGGCTGTCAGCCGATCTGGTCCTCCTTAACGGGAACGTCCTGACAGTGGACGACGATGGCTCGGTGGCCGAGGCGGTCGCCGTCATAGGAAGCCGCATCGTGGCTGTTGGGGGCGGCGAAGTCTCCAGAACCATCGGGAGGGGGACGAGGATCATCGACCTGAAGGGGAGGACCGTCCTCCCCGGCCTCATCGACTCCCACATGCACCCCGGTTCCTATGGCGTGTTCTGGGTGAGGGGCGTCGATTGCGGCACCGACGTTGGGTCCATTGGGCGGCTCTTGAGTAGGATACAAGGGAAGACCGAGACAACACCAGAGGGGAGATGGATCCTGGGCCACAGCCTCGACGATGTCAAGCTGGGGCGCTATCCGAGCCGCCAGGAGCTAGACCGCGTCGCCCCGAGGAACCCCCTCTACATCCAGAGGAGGGATGGCCACATCGGCGTCGCAAACAGCCTCGCCCTCGGGATCGTTGGGATCGAACGCGGAACTCCGGACCCGCCCCACGGAAAGATCGACAGGGGCGAGGGTGGCGACCCCTCGGGAGTCCTTAGGGAGAGCGCAAAGGACCTTGTGACTGCGAGGCTCCCACCGTACACCGTGGAAGAGTATGCCGAGGGGCTGAGGCACGTGATCGAGGAGTTCCTCTCGTTGGGCTTGACGACGATCCACGCCTCCATGACCGACTCCAAGGAGTTCAGGGCCATGCAGCGACTGAGGGCAGGTGGAGAGCTGAGGCTCAGGGTCTGCGTCCACGCCTCGGGCAGGGAGGAGGGGATGTTGGAGTCCCTCATCGCTGCCGGGATCCAGACTCCGTTCGGAGACGAGTGGCTGAAGATCACGGAGGTCGAATGGGTGTTCGACACGAGCACGAGCGGCAGGACCGCGGCCTACTACAGGCCCTACGTCGGCGAGCCCGGGAACACGGGCATCCTCCTCTACGATCAGGGGGACATCACAGATAGGGTGACGAGGGCCCACAAGGCTGGCATAAGGGTCGGCCTAGACGGGATTGGTGACCGGGGAATCGACTTGGCCCTGGACGCGATCGAGGCTGCGTTGAGGGGGGCGCCCAGGGCCGACCACAGGCACCGCATCGAGCACTGCTGCTTCGTCACCCCCAGCATCCAGGGAAGGCTGAAGGAGCTCGGGGTCGTAGACGCCTCTGCGAGCGGATTCATCCACGACCTAGGGGACGCATACAAGGCGAACCGCGGGGAGGAGGAGATGCGGTGGATGTGGCCCCACAGGACCCTCGCCGACATGGGCATCCCCGCCCCTGGGCACAGCGACTGCCCCGTCTGCTCGCCCAACCCGTGGCTCGGCATCTACGGCCTTGTCACCAGGAGGACGAGCGGCGGCGACGTGCTGTACGCGGGCGAGGGGGTCACCCCGATGGAGGCCATTAGGGCCTACACCATCGACGGCGCCTACGCTGCTTGGGAGGAGGACATCAAAGGGAGCATAGAGCCGGGAAAGCTTGCGGACCTCGTCGTCGTGGACAGAGACCCACTGGCTATACCGGCAGATGACCTGAAGAACGTGAAGACGGTCATGACCATCGTCGGGGGAGACATCATATACCAGCGATGAAAGCGGTCTCGGATGGAACTAAAACTAAATACATGCCCACGAATGGACGATGACCCACTGGTCTGTATCTCATCTATCTTTTTATATGGTCTCGGGCACCCATTGAGCAGTCGCTGGTGACCAACGAGCTTGAAGACCGTCGCCCGATACCTCGCCCTTGAGGGGAACATAAGGGTCCTGGCAGTGCAGACCCTGGTCTCGGGGTTGGGTTTCGGCATGTTCTTCGTAGTCTGGCAGCCCCTAATACTCTCGACCGGCGTCAGCGTCATCGACCTCGGCGTCATTCAGAGCGTCATCAACCTCTGCAGCGCTGCCGGGTTGATCGCCTGGGGGGTCCTATCGGACAGGTTCGGGCGGAAGCCTGCCATCCTAGTGTCACAGGCCCTGAGGCTCCTCGCGATAGTGGCACTCATCGTCTCTGGCGACTTCGTCTTTCTGCTCGCCTTTGCCTTCCTCTTCGGCTTCTCGGCGCTATTCATGATCGGGAACCCGGCGAGGAACGCCCTCACCTCCGAGTCCGTCGAAAGCCCAAGGCGGGCCACAGCCTTCAGCACCCTGATGTCCATAAGCCAGATAACCAGCACGGTGACCGCCTCTGTTGGCGGGTACGTCGCCGTGACCTCGGGCTACACACCAATCCTCTACGCCTGCGTGATCGGCGACTTGGTCGGCCTCCTGCTGCTGGCCGTCTACCTGAAGGAGACCCACGAGGCGACAGCCGTTGTGGCCAAGCCCCGCGAGAGTGTCAGCGTGAGGCTGAGGGGTTTGCTGGCGCCGGAGCCCGGGATAGGCCGTCTGTACCTCATCCTCTTCATCTCCGGCCTCGCGTACGGAACGGGTTACTCCCTCTTCTACGGCACGCTGGTGGACAGCTACGGACTCACGGATTTCCAGCTCGGGCTCCTCACCACGGCCTTCAACCTAACCTGGGGCCTCGCGTCGATACCCATCGGCAAGCTCTCCGACATGTCCGGGAGGAGGCCGATGCTCCTGGCGTCGTGGACCATGGCCCTGACCACCGTCTTTGGGCTCCTCGCGTTCAGGAACTTCGCCTCCTTCCTCCTCTTCCAGGTGACAGGCGCCCTCGACCCCGCGTTCTGGGTCCCCGCCTGGATGGCCCTCCTCTCCGAGAAGGTCCCCCCGGACCGCCTCTCCACGGTCATGGGCAAGATCGACGCGTACTCCAAGATCTCGGGCATACCCACCCCCTGGCTCGCCGGCCTCCTCTACTCCGCCTACGGCTTCTCGGCGCCGCTGGTCGTCCACCTTGCATTGCTATCTGCCTCCGGCATACTGATATACAAGATCAAGGAGAAGTGACCTCTCGCTCTGACGAATCACGGGAATGTGATGCTTGACGACGTCTTAACAGATGTGTTCCCTGATCCGAACTTCAACATCGTCCTCAGGACTGTTCCCGTCGATGATCGTCCATCTGAACCCCCTGGCAAGGGAGAGGGCCCTTCCGCCGATCTTCCTCAGCTGCTCCAGGGACTCGAACATCTCCAGCTCGCTCCTGCCCTCGACTATCCGCCTGCGTGCCTCCTCCGGCTCGACGTCGAGGAAGAACTTGAACCGCGGCCGGGGCAGGATCGTGGCGAAGAAGACGTACGCGACCCTGTTCAGCGGGGGCGGCAGGTAGGCAGTCCCCATCAGGTAGCGGACGAAGACGACGTAGTCGTACAGCCGCCAGGGGGTGCGGATGATGGAGCCGACGACGTCGAGGATGTAGAATATGGCGGAGGCGAAGTGGGCGCTCCTGCCCTCCGACTGCAGGAACCTCCTCGTCAACGCCCCGGCCCAGCTGTCTCCTGAGGGGTGGATTCGCATGTAGACCGAACGACCCTGCCCGGCAAGGAAGGCCCTCAGCCTCAGGGCCTGGGTGCTCTTCCCAGAGGCGTCCAGGCCGTCGAGGACGATGAAGACCAATCTCAGACCCACCCATCCACCAGAAGGAACATGAGAGCCCCCAGAAGGGGCACCGTCAGGTTGTCGACGCCCTTCGGTGAGAGGAGTTCGACTAAGGCCACAACAACAGCGACGATCAGCGCCGGGATGATCTTCTCGGCCACAATAAACCCGTAGAATGAGGAGAAGAAGAAAAGGCTCAACGACAGGCTGACGAGGCTAGCGGCGAACATGGCCAGAGAGCCCTCTAGGCTCTTGTCGCTGAAGAAGCCGTACTTGGTCTTCCCGTACCTCTCCCCAACGAGGGCAGCGGCGCTATCGCCATAGGCCATTGGGAGGACTCCGGCAGCAATCACCCAGGGCTTCGTAGGGAAAAGGAGGGCAAGGACCGTGTAGGAGACGGCGTACAGGATCAGCCCGAGGTGGTGCCCCTCCTCGGTCAGGCCTGAGAGCCCCCCGAGCCTCCCCCTGACGCCTCCGAATGGGGAGTATGGGGACGCGATGAAGGTGACGAGTATGAAGGGTGCCGCGACCAGGAACGGGGCGAGGCTCGTGGTGAAGAAGGGGATGACGAAAGGTAAGTTCCCAATCATCGCGTGGAGGAACTTCCGGGAGGCCTTCCTCGAGACGTTCAAGAACGCCCCCATCGCCCCCGAGACGAGTATCAAAGAGACGATGTAGGCGTAGCAGAGACCCATGAGCAGAAGGTCCCTGAGAAGTTCGCCGCCCATCGCTTCAGCAGCCCCCGGGAGCACAGAGTACACTCTAAGCTCTCAGCGCAAATGGTTTTCGATCGGCGTTAAGGGGGCCAGTATCTTGAGCGGCTGAAGGCGATGCCAGCCCCCTTTAAATAATTCCTCTCGGAAGAGAAGCCTACGGAGGTTCACGGTTGACGGGCGAAGCCGATCTAGCAGAATGGGTGAAGGGGATCATCAGCGCGTTCGTCAGGGAATCCCCCGAGAACACCCTCAGGAACGAAACGAACGAGAGGGCGTGGGCGGACCCCATCGTGGGCTTCTCGAGCGGCGCAGACCTCCTATACAGGTTCTACAAGCAGGACATCGGATCCTTCTTCCTAACGCCCATCGAGTGGTTCACCAAGACCTTCCCGGGAACAGATGTCGAGCCCGAGGGGCTGACAGTCATAAGCTGGATCCTGCCCCAGACCGAGGCGACGAAGGCCGATCAGAGGCAGCGTAACTCGCTGACGAGCGAGAGGTGGGCGAGGTCACGCATCTTCGGCGAGGAGGCCAACATGAAGCTCCGCGGGCATGTCGCCGAGACCCTGAAAAGGGCCGGCTACCAGGCCGTGGCCCCCATGCTCTCCCCGCTTTGGAAGGGGGAGACGTCCGCGAAGTACGGCTTCGCCTCGACATGGTCTGAGAGGCATGCGGCGTACGCGGCGGGCCTCGGGACATTCGGCCTCTGCGACGGGCTGATCACTCCCGTCGGGAAGGCGATGCGCGCCGGCTCCGTCATCGCCAGAATCAATATACGGCCGTCGGCGAAGCCCTACAGCGACCGCCACGCCTACTGCCTGTTCTACATGAAGGGGACGTGCGGCGAGTGCATGCGACGCTGCCCGGCTGGGGCGATCTCGGAGAGGGGGCACGACAAGGCGAGGTGCAGCAGATACCTCGACGCCACAGGGGGATACGTGGAGTCGACCTATGGGTTCAAAGGGTACGGCTGCGGGCTGTGCCAGACGGGCGTCCCATGCGAGTCCCGCATCCCGCCTGAGCTAGTCATTGGGTGATACAAAACTATGTTTCAACCGCCAATCCGCTTACAAAAGCGCGGATAATCTGACAACCTCTGCCTCCATTCTTATGCAAGAGTTGATAAACGAAATTCCAATGATCACTGTTAGTCTCTGCATCTAGGGAATGTGCGTCACGATTCGTTCTCATCGGGCATGCCCAGATCTCAGGATCTTCGTTATTCATGACTGAATTTGTTTACGGTAACCGAAGAGCCTGACGGTGTACAGGGCGACCCCCATCAGACCGGAGACGACGCAGAGGGCGTAGATCTGAAAGCCCAGGGACATGCCTTCTTGGTAAAATGGATTCGTGGCTAAGGGGTAGAAGGGCCTGATGTCTATGTACAGCGGGGCGTCCATGAATATGTGCAGATAAACGCCAGAAAGGGCAGCGACTAAGACGCCTTTCCGGCTCCACTTCCGCCCTAAATTGAGGACCGAGATCAGCGGCTCAAGTGGCTCCCGTACCCATATAGCGATTAAGGTTAGGAGAACGGCGATGGCTGTCCCTACGAGGAATGAGTGGGAGAGGCCGTGGAGAGGGAGGTTGATCCCGAAAGACAGGACAAGGAGGGGCTCGAGATCGACCAAGATGTTGGCGAAGAGGAATGTGGCGAGGTCGATGTACTTGGAGAGCATCAAACCGAGGAGGAGGGCTGGGCCAAGGTGAAACGGCGTGAATGGCATATCCGCCATCAACTTCCGCATTTGGGCTATTTAGTTCGTTCGGGGGCCTTGATCCTGATAATGCTAATCCTTGTAGATGCGTTATTCAAGCCGTATCATAGCTTGTAGAGGGCGTGGGAGGGTTTTAAGAAAAACAAACAGGTTATATCAAAGGTGTAAATTTGCTTGTTTTTGAAACGAAAATGTTAATAAATACTGGACCTGAAGGATCGGTTCAAAACGGGAGTATAAGAGATGGGTTTTCGTGAAAAGTTCAAGAACGCAGATCACGCCCTAACGTTCAACGACGTCCTTCTTCTGCCCGGCTGGACTACCGTCGAGCCCTCAGATGCCGTTGTCGGGAGCCGGGCCTCAAAGAACGTGGAGCTGAACGTCCCGTTCATATCCTCCCCGATGGACACGGTCACGGAGAGCGAGATGTCTATTGCCCTCGCCCGCCACGGGGGCCTCGGCGTCCTCCACAGGAACTGCTCTGTCGAACAGGAGGTGGAGATGGCCCGAGCCGTCAAGAGGGCCGAGGCGCTGATCATCAGGGACGTCATCACCGTGAGGCCGGGTTCGACGGTCGACGACCTTCTGGCTCTGATGGACAGGCACAAGATCCACGGCTTCCCCGTCGTCAACGAGAATGACAGCATCGTCGGCATCGTGACTTGGAGAGACCTTCGCCTCGCGGACCGCAGCCTGAAGGTCAGGGACGTGATGACTAAGGAGGTGATCACGGCGGGCGAGAACATAACGCTGGAGGAGGCTAAGGAGATTCTCCACGAGCACCGGATAGAGAAGCTCCCGATCGTCGACGGCAAGGGCAGGGTGACAGGCCTAATCACGATGAAGGACATAACCCTGAAGGGCACATACCCTGAGGCGATCCGTGACGAGGAGGGGAGGCTCATCTGCGCCGCCGCCGTCAGCCCCTTCGACATCGAGAGGGCCAAGGCCCTCGACGAGTACGTGGACATCATCGTGACGGACGTCGCCCACTTCCACAATAGGAACTGCTTCGAGGGCGCGGGCAGGATCCTCAAAGAGGTCTCAGCCGACGTGGTCGTCGGAAACATAGGCACTTACGAGGCGGCCGAGGACTGCTTGACCAAGTTGGAGGACGTGGCGGGCCTCAGGGTCGGCATAGGTAGCGGCTCCATCTGCACTACCAGCGTTGTGACGAAGGCGGGGGCACCGACACTATACGCGACCTCCCAGGCGGCGGACGCGGTTAGGGACTACGGGTCGGAGGTCCCCGTGATCGCGGACGGGGGCATCAGGAACCCCGGTGACATCGCGGTCGCACTCGCCGTCGGAGCTTCCTGCACGATGATGGGGAACGTCTTCGCCGGCACAAGCGAGAGCCCGGGGAGGCTGGTCGCCATCGAGGGAAGGTACTATAAGGAGTACTACGGGATGGGGAGCGCCGCGGCTAGGCAGAAGCGATTCGCCCAGGACAGGTACTCGAGGCCGTCAAAGACGGTGAACGAGGGCGTGGAAGGCTGGGTCCCCTACAGGGGGAGCGTCTCCGACATAGTCGCCGAGTTCGTGGGAGGCCTCAAGGCGGCCATGGGCTACGTTGGGGCCAGAACGATACCCGACATGTGGGAGAGGGCCAGGCTAGCGCTGGTGACGGAGCGGGGCTCGGAGGAGATAAACCCCCACGACGTGATACTCCCAGGCTCAAAGAGGCCCTGACCATCAGACCCCATTTTTAAAGCCATCACAATCTCAAAAATATTAATGGATCCACCCACACATACAATGGTTGATGCCCGATGATCAAGAGGGCTCTAATCAGTGTGTACGACAAGAGCGGCCTAAATGAGCTGGTCGAGGCGCTGGGCGATCTTGGCGTGGAGATAGTCAGTTCCGGGGGCACAGCTAGGCGGATTAGGGAGCTCGGCTACCGAAGACTGGTAGAGGTCTCGGACTATACGGGGCATCCGGAGAGCCCCGGAGGGCTTGTGAAGACCCTCCACCCCAAGATCCACGGCGGCCTCCTCCTGAACCGGAGAGACCCAGCCCACAGGAAGTGGATGGAAGAGAACGGGGTCAAGCCCATAGACGTGGTCGTCTGCAACCTTTACCCCTTCGAGAAGGTCGTCGAGGGGGGAGTCGACCTGGAGACGGCCGCCGAGAACATCGACATCGGCGGCCCGTCGATGGTGAGGTCGGCGGCGAAGGCGGCCCTCCTCTACGACAGCGTCCTCGCCGTCACCGAGCCCCCCCAGTACCCCGAGGTCGTCGAGACTCTCAGGGAGAACGAAGGCGAGCCGACCACAGACCTCAGAATGAGGTACGCCCTCAAGGCCTTTAAGCGGACGGCAGAATATGACTCAGCTATAGTATCTTATCTCGAAGGAGGGGAGGGCTGAAAACGTCTAAAGAACTTCGCAGGATGTACCGCACCAAGATCGAGGAGGGGTTCCCGGACACCGTGAGGATCGTTGTCGGGGACGAGGAGATAGTCTACGACAAGGCCATCAGCCTCAGGTACGGTGAGAACCCTCACCAGCC
Organism: uncultured Candidatus Bathyarchaeia archaeon; assembly: GCA_964587735.1. Classification (GTDB taxonomy): domain Archaea; phylum Thermoproteota; class Bathyarchaeia; order TCS64; family TCS64; genus CAZPMB01. The sequence goes on from CAZPMB010000017.1 coordinate 14,244, forward strand.
GGCGGCCTTCTACGCCCCGAGGCGCGGGGACCTCACCACGGGCGCCCTGAAGGTGATCAAGACCGGGAAGGGCGGCCTCAGCCAGACAAACCTCGAGGACGTGAACAACAGCATGAACATCGTCCGGTACTTCGAGGAGCCAGCCTGCGCCGTGATGAAGCACCTCAACCCTTCGGGGGTCGCCGTGGCCAGGGACGAGAAAGACATCCTAAGGGATGTCTACGCCAGGGCCAGGGACTGCGACAGCATCGCAGCCTTCGGCAGCGTAGTCGGATTCAACACCGAGGTAGACAAGGAGACGGCGGAAGAGATCCTCACGACCTACGTCGAGGGAGTCGTCGCCACCTCCTTCGAGGAAGCCGCTCTCGACGTGTTCGAGACGAAGAGCGACCTGAGGGTTCTCAAGGTAGGGAACCTGGATAGGATCAGCCGCTTCGTCGGGGACCCTCAATGGCCCCTCAGCATAAAGACGCAGATGGACGGTTCCATCGTTCTCTCGGCCCCGATGCTGACAAAGATCAGGGAGTCCGAGGACCTGAACTTCGTCACGAAACGGAAGGCTAACGCTGGAGAGCTCGCTGACCTCCTCTTCGCATGGTACGTCTGCATGAACGTCCGGTCAAACGGCGTCGTCCTCGCGAAGGGGAGGGCGACCCTGGGGGTGGGCACGGGCCAGCAGGACAGGGTGACGGCGGTGAGGCTCGCCCTGGAGAAGGCGGCCGAGAGGGGACGCGCCGAGGCGGTCAAGGGCTCCGTGCTCGCGTCTGACGGCTTCTTCCCCTTCAGGGACTCGATAGACCTCCTGGCTGAGTACGGCGTCGCGGCTTGCGTCCAGCCCGGCGGCTCCATCAAGGACAAGGAGGTCATCGAGGCCTGCGACGAGCACGGAATCGCCATGGCCTTCACTGGGGAGAGGTGCTTCAGGCACTTCTGACCCATTTTCAACGCGAAACAGCTATTACGCTGAAAACCCATCTCCATGTATATTGAACGGAAAAGAGGAGATCCTAGCCTACTGCGGCATCGACTGTATTGAATGCCCTGCCTACAAGGCGACCCGAGATAACGACTACGAGAGGCTGGCGGAGGTCCTGAAGAAGTGGGCCCCCGAGGATGAGTGTTACGAGCCGGAGGACCTCGTCTGCGACGGCTGCTATGGCGAGAGGATCTCAAGGGACTGCCGCGTCTGCTGGATAAAGGTTTGCGTTGAGGACAGGGGGATACCAAACTGCGCTCACTGCGGGGACTACCCCTGCGAAAGGCTGGTCAAGGACTGGGGCTCCTGGCGGGTTAACAGCGCCGCCGAGGCGAGGGCGCGGCTGGATAGGATAAAGGATTCGTTGGGAAAGACCAACCTGAAGGGTCTCCGCCGCAGATAGGGCTCTCATGTGTCCCTCCAGAGGGGGCTCGTGCTGCAGTGGGGGCCGCCTAGCATGTCCAGGTAGCTGTCCTCCCACTCCTTGACCCTGACCCCGTGTGCCCTCAGCTCCTCGTTTGTCGCCTTGTTCCTCTCGTAGGCGATAACTAGGCCGGGCTTTATCGCCACGATGTTCGAGGCCCCTCTGGCCTGCTCCATAAGGGCGAGCATCATGTGATCCATGTCATGCTCAGCCTTGGGCCTGCCCCCCACGTACATTACACCGTCAGGCTCCAGCTTGCCCTCCCTCACCAGGTAGTCGATGAGGCTCTTCTCCTTCCGGACAGGGTTTGGGCTCCCTACACCCCTCTCATAGACATGGCATTGCCCTGCCCCCGCGAAGTCTTTGGGGCGCACCAACGCGTCCATCGGCCTGTCGTCCCTCTCGGCCTGGGCGCGAACCGCCTCGAGCGTCTTCAAAAGGAGCCCCTTGGGCGGCATATCCTCTACCAGCTCGCTCTCGAAGAAGTAGGGCATCACCAATGCCTTCTCCCGGTCGGGGTAGTTGATCACCACGTCGAGGTGCATGTAGTCCAAGGCGGGGTAGTCCGGGAGCTGCACTGCGCAGATGTGTCTGAGCTCCCCATCGCTGTCAGCCTCAAAAAGTCTCCTCGCGGCCTCCATGAACCCGGTGTGGGTGGACCTCTGCCCAACGCCTATAGCGATGGTCTCCTCGTCGACGATCTGGGTATCCCCGCCCTCGACGCAGGGTTGCTCAGTGAAACCCCCCTTGGCCTCGTTCGCATCGTAGACGATCTCGATGTTCTCGCTGAGAACTGGGTCGTGCTCGTAGGCTAGCTTGACGACCCTAGGCTCGAACCTCCTGCTGTACCGCCTCATGTTGCAGATGACGGTACCGACCGGGGTCGTGAAAGATGTGTCCCGGGGGTACGGCCACCCGACCCTCTGGAAGTCCGGGAGCACCACCCGGTCCAGCGCCCCGTCGTAACATGGCCTCGACGGGTAACCCAGGAGCAGGTGCTCGACCTTCAGCTCCTCGGCCTCGGGTGCGGCCGGCATCCCCTCCCAGACCTCCTCGACCACCTGCCTCCTTTCCTCGACGGTCGCATCCTCGAGCATCCTCCCGAGGAGGGAGGATACCTCGAAGACCCGGATCCCCTCATCTCCAAGGAGCTTGGGGAGCATCTCCCACTGTTTCTTTCCCCTTTCTATGTCCGCGTGGGGGCACCTTGCCAGGCAATGGCTGCTCGACTCTATGCCCACGAATGGGAGCTTACCCTCCCAGAACTGTTGGATGGACTCCTGGACGAGGACTGCGCGAAGCCTGCCGGACTCGGATCTAACGGTCCACATACAACGTAAGAGGGGTTGGAGAGCCATAAAAGACGTTTTTGGGTTAAATATGAAGAACCCCCCTGGGAGCGGGGAACAGGGGCAGAACCGGCTCGCTTGTAACACGATCCAATAAAAAGTTTTAGTCCGGTGGCAGGAGAATACGCGGAACGTTGAAATCTCTCAAATCCATATCCTTCATTTAGAGGAAGAAAACTAAATTTCGATACATAAAAAAATAAAACAGCGGGAGGTGATATCTGGTCGAATGGGAGACTACACGAAGCTAGCCGTCTTCATCGTAGTGCTCCTCCTATCGGTCAGCCTGATGTCGGTCGCCATAAACTACCTCGGCGACATCTCCGACGTCGAGCTGGACACGGAGCCACAGAGCGAGATGACGGATTCATCCTCATCCAGCGGGGAGTCTGGCAAGGGGAAGAGGAAGGTCATAAGGGTAGGCGGCGCCACGAGCGGCGAGGTTTTCCCCCTGTTCGAGATCCGATACCCGCCTTTGACCAGGTACCTGAGGCAGTCGGTGGGCGAGGCCTACAAAGAGGGCGAGTGGGAGCTTTATGAGGGCCACACCCCTGTGCTCTACTTTGGGGGGGATATCCCGCTCGCCGTCACGGCCGACGTCGACCCGGAGCCCTGTTTCGTCACCATTAAGCCGCTCTTCAACATGAGCGGCTTCATCCCCCAGATGTTATACGTCGTCAACATAGAGTTCGACGGGGCTCTTGAACGCTACCCCTCCCTCGAGCTCTTCTCGTCCCCGGAGATCTTCTCCACGACCTACAGGGTCTCGTATGCCCTCTACGACTTCCAGGAGGAGATGCTCCTGGAAGCGGAGATCAGCCCAATGGAGGAGTATCTGGAGGTGCCTGAGGTCCTCAGAGGCCGCCTGAGAGACCTGGCCACCGAGATCGTCGGCGACCTCACAACGCCCTGGGAGAGGCTGAAGTCAATAGAGGCCTACCTGAAGGGGACTTACAAGTACAACAACGAGACCCTGCCCCCACCGCCCGGCGTGGACCCCGTTGAGGCGTTCCTCTTCAACAGCACAGGCGGGACATGCGGCCACTTCAACTCGGCCTTCGTCCTTCTCGCCCGCTCCTTAGGTATCCCGGCGAGGGTTGTCTCCGGGTTCACGATCTCACCGGAGTCGGATTACCAGCTCGTCATGCCCAAGGACGCTCACATATGGGCAGAGGCCCCCTTCGAGGGGCTGAGCTGGGTCACCTTCGACGCCACCCCCCAGAGGGAGCAGCAGGGCCCAATGGAGGACCCGAGGGTCCCGACCATCACCAACATAACCTTCAACAGCGAGAGGGCGATCAAGGGTGGCAAATTCGTGGTCATGGGGACGGTCACGATGGTCAACGGGTCGGCGGTCGACGGAGTCTCGGTCGAGCTTTTCCTTACCAAGATGAAGAACGAGACGGGCATCCGCTGCGGTACCTGGCGCGTCGAAAATGGCTTCTTCAACATCACCTGCGACGCAGCGCCGAGCCTGAAGGTCGGCGACTACTGCCTTGTCGCCCACGCCCTCGCGAACAAGGTCTACCGCGAGTCCTGGAGCGACCCCGAGATCCGGATAATGACGGAGACGCAGGTCTCGATCCAGGCCCCGAAGACCGCCTATCTGGGCCAGTACATCACCGTCGTCGGCACGCTCGTCGACAGATCCAACGGAAAGCCCATCGCCAACGCCACGGTCTTGATGGTGCTGGATGACGAGACGGGCTATTACACGACCGATGCCGAGGGGCGCATCTCCATGACCCACTCCTACGGCACGGAGGGGAACAAGACCATAACCCTGCTCGTCGAGGGCTCGAGGTACTACATCGGCTCAAATACGAGCTTCGGCATCGCCGTCGGGCCGCGGCCCCCACCGGAAAAAAGCTTCCTACAGATTCTGACGTCATTCCCCTACAACTTGATCTTGGCGACAAGCGCATTCCTGTGCGTAAGTGCATTGGTTCTCTACACGCGCAAACAGAAGCCGAGGAAATCACAGCAGGCCGTCGTCGAGGCCCGCCAAGAAGAGGAGGTCGAGGCGGAGATGCCGAGGCAATTCGACGACCCAAGGAAGGGAATAGTCAAGCTCTTCAACTGGCTTTACGCCTACGCCCGGCGAAGGTGCGAGGGGATCAGCGACAGCATGACGCCGAGGGAGCTGCAGCAATCACTCCTTGCGAGGATCCAGCCGAGCGGGGCCTCGGCGCTCGAGTACCTGGTGACGGCCTTCGAGATCGCCGACTACAGCACCTCCCATCCGACGCAGGAGATGCTGGATAAGTGCCTGAAGGCCGTGGAACTTCTGAGCGGGATGATAGGACATGCCTAACCGGGCGAGGAAATTCAACACGAGGGGCACGCTCATCTACGTAGCCTTCGTCTGCATGCTGGTTTGGCTGATCTACTTCAACGATTTCAGGCTCGGCGCCCTTGGGAACTTCCTCCCGATGTCCCCGCAGATGGCCGCCACGAGCCTCGACGTCGTCCTCATCCCGCTCCTCGTATCGGCGTCCATCTTCTACGTGGCGAGCCTGGTGGGCGCGACGTTCGAGGGGGCCATCGCAGAGATGCTTGTGGGCACGCTGTACGCGGCCGGGTTCACGGCCTTCTTCGCCTTATTTCTCATCATAATCCCCGGTTCAATCAACGTCAACACGGCGGGTTACCTGCTCTCCGGGGCCTTCGGCGTCGTCCTCGCGTACAACATCTTCTCCACCCTTTCGCGGTTGAGGAGGAATCCGGCCCTCCGCGCCGTCGCGATAAGCGCCACCATCTACCTCGAGGGGCAGATCGTCATGCGTCTCATATCGCTGCTGATTGGGGGCACCGGGGCGACGATGCAGCCGGAGATGATCGAGGCAGTGGGGCAGTTCATCAACCTCGGCGTCTCCGTCGCCGCCGTCTTCACGCTCTTCGCGGTGTTCAGGACCTCTAAGAACACATACCTGTCGGCCCTAGGGAACATCGCGGGCAACTACCTCTTCTCGGTCTCGCTCAGCCTCATAGCCGCCCTCTACTACGGCTTTTTCCTCGGCAGCATGTCGTCGTTCGCGCCGGGGCTCGCCAACCTCTCCCCGTATGTCGAGTGGACGGGCATCTGCGTCTTCGCAGCGCTCATCTTCACCGTGATGAGGAGGGGGATGCAGGGGTCGATCATCGTTCACGAGAGGCTGGGGCAGTGGAAGAAGCACCTCCAGCAGGTGACCACCTACAAGGGGGACAGGTTCGTCGGGTTCACGAAGATAATAGACGACTTCGTGGAGGGCGGTAACAGGGAGAAGCTCCTCGTAAAGCTCACCCTCTTCCTTGAGGAGAACCACGTCGCCGACGATGAGATCTCGGCCCTCCTAGCGGACCTGATAAACTACGAGGACATGAAGAAACCGGACATCTCGAGGAGGGGGCGAGCCGAGAGGATAGAGAGCGAGAACATGGAGAGGCGCCTCGACGTGCTCCAGAGGACGATAAGCAAGATAGTCCCCGCCGGCGCCCCGGGCTCTGAGGCGCCCCTGAGGAGGAGGGGACAGGAGGGCGGCGGAGCTCAGCCCTTGGGTAAGAAATGATTGAGAGCGGATGGCTGAAAAGATGAACGTTTGGGATGTAAAGGAAATCTGCACAAAGATCCTCGACGGCGTTGGCACCTACTTCGTAGGAAACAGGCTAATGCTCAGGAAGCTGCTCGCGGCCAGCCTGGCGAACGGGCACGTGCTCTTCGAGGACTACCCCGGCCTGGGGAAGACTCTCCTCGCTAAGACCTTCTCCAGGGTAACCGGCTGCGTCTGGAGGAGGATCCAGTTCACCCCGGACCTGATGGCCTCGGACATCATCGGCACAAGGGTCTGGAAGCTGGCGGAGGCCAAGTTCGTCCTGGAGAAGGGGCCGATCTTCACGAACATCCTGCTCGCCGACGAGATAAACAGGTCGCCTCCGAAGACCCAGTCCGCGCTCCTCGAGGCGATGGAGGAGAGGCAGGTGACGATCGAGGGGGAGACCAACAGGCTGAGCCCCCCCTTCTTCGTAATCGCCACCCAGAACCCCATCGAGCTCGAGGGGACATACCCACTTCCCGAGGCGCAGATGGACCGATTCCTTCTGAAGCTCTCCATGGGGTACGTGGATTCGAAGGAGGAGGAGAGCCTCATACTCAAGCGGAGGCTAAACTGGCGTAAGGACGACCCCACCGACATGATCAAGCCCGTGACCGACCAGGCGACGTTCGTGGCGATGCAGCAGTTCATAGAGAGGGACATCTACGTCGACGACCAGATCCTCGACTACATAAGCGACATCGTCCGCCTCACCAGGAAGAACCCGATGATCGAGATAGGCGCGAGCCCGAGGGGCGGGCTGTCCCTACTGAAGGTGGCTAGGTCGAACGCCGCCATAACCGGGAGGAACTTCGTGACCCCCGACGACGTTAAGATGTTCATCGCCGACGCGCTCGGACACAGGATGATCTTGAAGATGGAGTACGCGATAGAGGGGGCCTTCAGCGTCTCGTCCGTGCTCGACGAGATCGTCGGCCAGGTGGAGGTCCCGAAACAGTTCGCCGTGAGTGAAAAATAGATGCTTACGAGGGATGTCCAGGAGCTGGTAGTGAGCGGCGTAACGTTCCTAGTCATGGGTATGTTCCTGGGCAACCTGATCCTCATCGTCCTAGGCCTCTTCCCGGTCGTCTTCCTCGCCCTGGGCATCCTCATCGGCCAGCCGAGGGAGGTTGAGACAACGAGGGGAGGCGAGGACCAGAAGATATGGGTGGACGGGCAGATCTCGGACACGATAGTGGCGACCGTCAGGGGCGGTGTCGGGATGGTGACCTTCAGCGACGTCCTCCCGGACAGCTTCAAGCTCGAGGAGGGCACCAACTTCAAGGTCCTCTGGAAGGGCGCGACGGAGAGGAGGGAGACCATCGGCTACAGGGTCACCTGCGCCAAGAGGGGGCGATTCGAGCTCGAGGGGGTGGACTGGGAGGCGAGGCACCCGCTGCAGATCACCGACAACAGGCTGGGGAAGAGCCCAGCCCCAAGGATCTACATCGTCCAGCCCAAGCCCCTCTACGTCAAGCGCGTGAGGGAGAGGAAGGCGATCACAAGGGTCCCGATGCCCATGGAGGCGAGGATCAAGTTCGGCTTCCCCACCACCGACTTCCTCGAGGTGAGGGACTACCAGCCGGGGGACGCCTACAGGAACATCAACTGGAAGGTGACGGCAAGGAGGATCTCGGCGTACCCCTCGCCCCTCCAGGTGAACGAGTACGAGAGGGAGGGAAAGAAGGCAGTCTGGATCTTCATCGACACGGCATCCCACATGGCCCTCGGGACGACTGTGAGGAACACCCTCGAGTACGCCGTTAGGGCCGCCCTCGGATTCAGCGAGTTCTACCTGAGCAGGGAGTGCCAGGTGGGGCTCTGCGTTTACGACTACGACGCCCACGAGTGGGAGGGCTCCTACCAGAGGGTCGGCGCCTCGATGAACCTTGACACCGTCCTCTCAAGGGTCGACCAGATCGAGGCGCCGGTGGGCCACGTGGAGGTCCCCGAAAAGCAGCCTGAGCCCAAGACGCCAACCGTTAGCAGGATCTTGTTCCCGGACATGGGCAAGAAGCAGCACTTCAGGATAATGAGGGAGATGCTGAACGTCGACGTCAAATACGGCGGCGAGTCGCTGAAGGAGGCGATACACAGCTGCAGGAGGCACATCTACGGGGCCCTACCCCTCTTTATAATCATCACGATGATAGACGCCTCAAAGACGAAGGGCCTCTTCGACGGCGTCAGGGAGCTCTACAAGTACTGTGGCCGGAAGAGGAGGCTGCCATCGATCATCATCTTCAACGTCCAGGGGTACAACATCGCCGCAGAGAACGAGGAGGAGGTATTGGCCGCGGAGATCCTCAACTACAACAACAGGCCCGTGTACGCGGCCCTCAGGGGGCTTGGGGCCTCCGTCATTAACTGGGACCCGAGGTCCCACAGCTTCGCTGAGTCGCTGATCGAGAAGAGGGCTTGAGATGAGGGCGGTCGGTTACATCAGGTCGGTGGAGCTGGGGGTTGCCCTGGCGTCGACTTACATGGTCGCCGTCACCGTGATCCAGACGTCCATATACGCGAAGCTGAAGCCCTATGCAGTGGGGTTCCTCAGCCCCCTCCTCGAGGCCTACGGGCTCGACCTGGCCTACATCGACATCATAATCCTGGGGCTCGTGATGGCCCTCTCCTTCACCTTCTGGCGCAGGGGCGACGAGGCCGGCTTCGGAAGGCTCTTCAGCCTCAACATGCTCCTCTTCTTCCCCGCGGTCCTAGACTTCTCCATGTTCAACTGGGTCAACCTCATCATGCCCTACAACCCATCCCCCAAGGTCTCGGTCGCATGGGTCTTCGGCGTCGGCCTGCTCCTTCAGGCGACCTACCTCGCCCTGAGGTACATGGTTCGGTTCAGGGAACTCCGGGACGAGCTGCTGGGCCGGGGAGCGGAGCAGAACGACATCGACGAGGTCTCCAGGGGGCAGATGTACTACCTCGCCTTCCTCGTCTCGATGACGGCGGTCGTCTCAGTCGTCGTGTACTACACGGTTCCATTCGTTAGCGGGCTGATCGGAGCCGAGGCGACGGGGGTCCCCTACCCCCACATCGTCATCGGGGTCGTGTGCACGATGCTGATCGCCGCGGCGACGATACTCTACCTCAGGGGAGGCAGGAGGACAAGGGCCAGGGGCGAAGAGCCGAAAACGGGATCTGAGCCAGCCCCAAGCGAATCGAGGGAGCCCCCCAAGGGGGCTGGAGAACCCCTAGTAGCTCCTCAATCCCGAAGACCGCGGGGTTTTCGCCTACGGTAGATTGTCACACGCGACCGTTAGGCCATTAGAGGCTGCGCGCGGGCCCTCATTTCAAAATATCTTCTCCAAGAGCCCTCGATGCACGTTCCCTCAGATGCGATGGGGGATCTCTTCTGACCCTCGCCCACTGAACCCTTTTAATTTGAGACGAGCAGAGAAGGGGTGAGATGGACATCCCCGAGGTCAGGGTCGCCGTGATAGGCGGATCGGCGATGATCAGGTCGAGCTTCCCCCGGGGCTTCTCCGACGTGGAAGTCATCGATGAGGGCGTCGAATACGAGACCCCATTTGGGACGACGGCTCCATTCACACACGCCTCCATCAATGGCTTGGAGTTCCTGTTCGTGCCCTTCCACGGCATCACAAAGGAGATCAGGAACACCGAGCCGGACAGCGCTGGCGAAAGGGTGTTCTACGTCCTCTTCAGAGCGGGTGTCAGGAAGATCTTGGGCTGCGCCCTCTGCGGCTCAACGAACCGCCTCCTCGACCCCTCCGACGTCGTCGTCCCCGACGGGTTCGTCGACTACACTACGAGGCGAGCGCAGTCCCTCTGCAGGTCTCTAGAGGCCAAGGGTGTCGAGGTCGAGCCGGTCTCCTACCGCCTCCACCAGCCCTTCTGCCCCACCCTCGGCCGCCTCTTCGTCGAGGGCTCGAAGAGGGCAGGTTTCACCAGGGTTTTCTCACGGGGCGTCGTGGGCGTCGCCGAGGGCCCACGCCTTGAATCCCCGTCCGAGATAAAGGTCAGATACACCGACTGCGGGATCGACGTGGTCACGATGAACGCGGTCCCGGAGGTCCTCTTCGCGAGGGAGATAGGCGCCTGCTACGCCACGATGCAGGTGATATCGAACTACGGGGAGGGCCTCGTCTCGACGGATTGGACTGGGCCGGGGGCGTTTGATGATTTCCTTGATCGTTGGAGTAGAGCTTCGGTAGACGCGATGCTGTACGCTCTGCGGAGGGTTGACACTGAGGACGATGGCTGCGGATGCCGGAGGCACCGATGGCGGACAAGACTGACCTAAGGACATGGCTAAATCTGTTTCATCCCGGGAATTATGTTCGTCGTGATTTCTAGGTAACATCGAAGTAGGTGAGGGGAAACTCAGCCCAGGACCTTCCTGAACAGTTTGAGATGGTTCCCCCCCAGTATCTTCCTCACATCCTCCTCCGAGTAGCCTCTTCTGACGAGCTCGGCGGTGATGTTGGGCATCCTCGCCGCGTCCTCGAGGCCCCTTGGAGTCGAGGGGATCCCGTCGAAGTCGGATCCCAGGCCGACGTGGTCCGGGCCGACGAGGCCCACGATGTGGTCTATGTGGTCGACGAGGGTCTCGACGGAGGGCTCTTTGGAGTGGACGAACGAGGGGGCGAAGTTCATCCCCATCACCCCTCCCCTCTCTGCGAGGGCTTGAATCATCTCGTCCGTCATGTTCCTGGGGTGGGGGCAGACGGACCTGCTGTTCGAGTGGGAGGCGACGACGGGCCTTTTCGCTATGTCCATGACGTCCCAGAAGCCGGGGTCGCTGATGTGGGAGACGTCTATCACGACGCCGAGGCGGTCAAGCTCCTCGACGACCTGGACCCCAAGCTCGGAGAGGCCTCCCCTGGTCCTGGCGTCTGCCACCCCGTCGGCGAGAGGGTTCCTGAGGCTGTGGACAAGGCCGACCATCCTGACGCCGAGCCGGTAGAAAGTCCTGAGCACGCTGAGCCTGCCCTCTATGACATCAGCTCCCTCGATGGAAAGCATCGCAGCCACCTTCCCATTTCTCACAGCCTCCATTATCTCGTCGTAGCTGGTCACGGGCTGGATGGCGTCCCTGTTCCTCTCGCACTCGGAGTAGAACGTGCCTATCATGTCGAGGGCCGTCCTTAGCGCATACGGCGGCGCCCTGTCCCGCTCTGAGGAGACGGCGAAGACCTGGCAGTCGACTCCCCCCTCCCTTAGCCTCGGGATGTCGACGTGGCCGAGCTCGGACTTCGTCCCGAGCCCGACGCCGGACCTGTCCTCCCACATGCTTCCCTTGATCCTCGTGAAATCGGGGGTCAGGCACTTCAGTGTGTCGCAGTGGGTGTCGACGACGACGGCGTCCCTGTGTAGCCCCAATACCCGCTTGTCCATCTCGATCAAGTTCTGGTTGATTGAAGGGCTTAAAAAGAGTGCATCGTGTTTCTTCGACCCGTGGGGGTTTGTCTGCATGTGTGCGGATAATGAGTGAAGAGCATGGTCAGGTGATGTCAATATTCTTTCAGCGTATGATTGGGCGCAATCCTTAGATCGAGGGGGTCTAGGTGCCTTGTACTAATGTTGTGTTGATAAACGACAGCCCTAGATCACGAAGCGGATCCCCTGCTGTTCAGCCGCCCTCTGCTTCTCGAGCCCCTTCTGCATCCCCTTGTTCGTCACCTCGATGTCGTAGGCGATGAACTTCTCCACCATGTCGGTGATGGTCTTGGCCATCTCCTCGAGTTCGTCCCTCGTGAAGCTCGACATGATCTCGGGGCTGTTGATCCACTGCATCCACCCCCCGAGGCTCGTGCCGAGGGCGCCGAAGACGAAGCGCATTATACGGACGAGCTCTAGCCTGTCCGGGTTGGGGGTCTCGACGAGCTCCTTTATCTGCTTGAGGGTGCCCTCGCTCCTCTGGGTCCAGTCCTGGTGCATCTGGTTCACCGTCTTTACTTGGGCTCGGTTGCTATTAAACGTCTTGTATGCGGTGGAACCCTTAAATCAGGGTCGACCGGGGTATATTCTTAGCCGGGGTCTCCTAGCGGTATGGAGCAAACCCCGAAGCCTCGGGGGCTCAGGCCTGGAGAGCTTGTGACCCGTGAGGGTCGCGTGGGTTCGAATCCCACCCCCGGCGCT
>CAZPMB010000018.1:0-26617 GCA_964587735.1 uncultured Candidatus Bathyarchaeia archaeon
TAATCTCACTCGCCGGATTTGCCTTGGGGCTGGGGCGTTCATCAACCAATTAATTTGATTTTAATGTGAGTTGAGGAGTGCTCGACCCTCATCATCGTGCGGGATTCGCATCTGCGAGCAGAGAATGGCCTTTATTAACCCTGCAATTTACGGACAAAGAAAAATGGGGGCTCCTTCATTTCGCGAAGGCTGGGCCTTTATTTCAAGAAATCGTCGAATTTCCAGTAGTGTGCTTCCTCTTGTATGACTATGTCTTCGAACATGCGCCGGGTTGTCGTGTCTCCGAGCTTCAAAGCTTCTTCTATGATTTTTCGGTAGAGTAGTATTGCGTCATTCTCTGCCTCATGATCTAGTTTCAGGAAGTCGTCGGCAGTCTCGCCGACCTTTGGAAGCGGATCCGGTGTTGATGAGGTCTCGCCTTCAAGCAGGTAGATCCGTTCGGAGATCTTCTCCAGATGCTCCATTTCCTGCATGAAAACTCCTTTCAACAGCTCGCTGACGACCTTGGCCTTGTTGTTTTTAGTGACGACCTCAAGGGCCGTATCCTTCCTCCGCAGGTCTAGCAGGCTGGCCTTCTCGTGCTGATTCGTGTACTGGATTATGGCTGATATTTCATTTGCAGCCGCCTTGTTAAGCATCTCAAAATAGTCGTCGGTGAAGATCTTCCGCCACTCCGATACTTCCGGCTGGGGTCCCTCCGTCTCATCATCCATGCTCACGTACTCCTGGAATCTGAACAGATGGGCCTCCTCTTCCGAATAGATCTTTTCGAACATCTCGTAGGTCTCGATGTCGCCGATCTTCAGTGCGGCGTCGATGATTTTACGGTATAGTACGAGCGCCTCTTCCTCCGCCTTCACGCCGTTCTTCGCAAATTCGCTCAGAGTGTCGCCGACGACAGGTTTATTCGACTTTGTGGTCGCCTCGCCGCCGAGATAGTAGATGCGCTCCATGATGCCTCCGGCGTGCTTCATCTCCTGAATTGCGAACTCCTTCAGAAAGGCTCCAACCGCCTCGTACGTGGTCTTGTCCAGGAGGATGTTCTCAGGAATGACCCTGCGAATCAGCTTCTCCATCTTTGTGTGTTGGAGCATGTACTGAACTGAGACCTGAAGTTCCCTTGAAACGGCCTGATTTAAGAGGTTGATATACTCGGATGTAACTTTTACAGACATTTTTTCACATCCCTATCGAGTAAAAATGAACATCACGATATTTAAACAATCGCGTACACGAATTCGGAACCCAAGTCGTTGCTGTCCCGTCTTGGCCGTTCACCCCGAGCGCACGAAGTGAGGCAAATGTTTAAACCCGAAAAACACATGCGCTCGAAAAAAAGTGTTATTACAAACTAACGAGGGTTGGTGCGGGGGGATTTGAACCCACGGACTAATGGAGATTTCTCCCGCAATATCTCCCCTCACTTTTTATCATGATGCTCAAATAACGGATTCATATTGTTATCCTAACAAAACCAAAAACTAGTAGATAGACATTATCAACAGAAATAATAGAATGTTAGTAACTACGTAAGTAATCAAAAACTTTGCTTTACTTTTAAGGAAGGAGAGGTCAGGATAAATTTCCCTGTATTTTGGGATCACAACAAAATAAGTGACTATTGGGCTGAAGAGGAAAAATCCTATCGCTCCCAAAAAATTTGGAAAATCATAAGGATGAATCGACCATACAGTTATTATTATCCCTGCAGAGTAACTCCATAAATTTGCCCAGGTCACACCCATTATGAACATCCATGAAACCACCTTGGCTACAGCTTGAACTATATTTCTTGAGGAAAGCTTTCCAATCAGCCACAGCACTATCGTAATAACTATGGGCGGAACGATGCTCATGGCAGCTCTCAGGGAAAGAGGTCGATCAACACTTGGAGAAAAGGAGTAGAAGTATTGTGGGTATTGACTTAATATAGCTGAAACAATACCTAGCATCACTATCAGCCATTCAAAGGCTTCATCGATGTCAGGTTTTGCCACGGTGAATCAAACCGCTATAACGTAATTACTTTATCACTATATTATTTTTTAGACAGACTGTGTATGTAGTGAGTAAAATCTGATCTAACCAACAAAAATTATACATAAGATGAACCCCTCGCAGAGTGGAGAAATCATCCGAAAATCCCTTCTTTTTCTGGAAAAAATTTTGAAAGAGTTGGCTTTAAGATTTATAGAAACAGCAAGTAACCCCTATTCAAAAGTGAGAGAGGTTTGTTAAAAAGTGCGGGGGGTGGGATTCGAACCCACGGAGGACTCATCCATTAGGTCCTGAGCCTAACCCCTTTGGCCACTTGGGAACCCCCGCCCAAAAAGGGGGATCCGGAGATCAGTGCGCCTGCTCCGCGACGAACTTCCTGTACGCCTCGGCGTCCATCAGCCTTATTACGTCCCCCTCGAGGTCGGACGGGTCGATCTTCGCGATCCAGCCCTCGCCGTAGGGGTCCTCGTTTATGAGCTCTGGGCTGTCCAGCAGGTCCTCGTTCACCTCTACGACCGTCCCGCTTACGGGGGCGTTCATGTCGGAGACGGCCTTCACCGACTCCACGGCGCCGATGGCCCTCGTCTGCTCCGCCTCTCTCTCAACCTCAGGGAGCTCCACGTACACTATCTCGTGGAGCTGTTTCTGGGCGTAGTCCGTGACGCCGACGACGACCTTGCCGTTCTTCAGCTTCTTCGCCCACTCGTGCTGCTCGGTGTAGTACAGGCCCTCCGGGATCTTGTACTCCTCGCTCATTTCTTCTCCCTCTTCCAACCGTATACGGTTTCATCATAGAATGGGTGAGACTTAACAATCTTTCCCTCGAAGAGCCTGTTCCTGATCCTGATCTTCACGGGGGTCCCGAGCTCGGAGTATCTGGGTGGGACGTAGCCCAGGGCGATCCCGTATCCCAGGGTCGGGGCCATGCCGCCGCTCGTCACCACGCCGATGGTCTTTCCACCGTCGACGACCTCGTAGCCGTGCCTCGGTATGCCCCTGTCAAGCGCGATGCCGACCTGGGTCTTCCTCACCCCCTCGTCCCTGGCCTTTATCAGCGCCTCCCTCCCGATGAAGCCGCCCTCCTTCTTGAACTTCACCACCCACCTTAGGTTCGCCTCGAGCGGGTTTGTCTTCTCATCGATATCCTGGCCTGAGAGGTTTAGCCCGGCCTCGAGCCTGAGGCTGTCCCTCGCGCCGAGGCCGCAGGGCACTGCCCCCGCCTTCAGGAGGTCGCCCCAGACCTTGAGCGCCTTGTCGGGCTTCGAGACTGGGCAGTCGGGGACGTAGAGCTCAAATCCATCCTCCCCCGTGTACCCTGTCCTCGTCACCATCCCCTTGAGGCCCGAGAGGGTCACGAGCGCGATGTTGAACCGCGCGACCTTGGAGAGGTCCTCCTTGCAGATCTTCTTCACGGTCTTCTCGGCGTCGGGCCCCTGCACGGCGATCATCGCCATCTCGTCCGAGAGGTCCTTCAGCTTCACCTTGTAGCCCTTCGAATTCTTCGTAAGCCACGCGAAGTCCTTGTGCTTGGTGGCCGCGTTGTAGACGATGAAAAACTTGCCCTGCTGCTGCTTGTAAAGGATGAGGTCGTCGATGATGCCGCCATCGGGCTCGCACATGACCGTGTAGAGCCCCTCGTTCAGCCCCAGCCTCGAAAGGTCGTTCGTGATGACGTGATTGAGGAACCTCTCCGTGTCGGGCCCCTCCGCCATGGCTCTCCCCATGTGGCTTGTATCGAAGATGCCCACCCCGTTGCGGACAGCGTTGTGCTCGGGGATGATGCCGTCGAACCAGACGGGTAACGCGTACCCCCCGAAGTCAACGATGTTGCCGTGCTCAGCGTGGTAGGCGTATAGATGGGTCTTTATTAAATCCAAAACTGTCCCACCATAACCTAGGTGGGGACGAGGGTTAAAACTGTTTTCAGCTAGCCCTTGGGGCGGTCTTCAGGCTGTCGCCCTCCTCGCACGGGTGGATGCTCACCCCATTGGTGGAGAAGCCGAGCTTTCTGCCGCAGCCCGGGCATTTGCCGTCGTATTTCTTGACGACATCCTGGGGTGACTTCAGGATATCTCCCTCGTAGAGCAGGTATTCGCACTCGGAGCACACGATCCTCTGCGGCATGCCTTGACTCTCATATTGTGTGAAGGACCGAAATTAAAGAGTTATCAAAATTACGTCTGGCGCGCCCGGAAAAAGCCATATATCCGGCAAGGCATAAATAGATGACCTTGAAAGGAGGCTCAGCGACATCTCTTCAATAGCTGGCAGGATAAGGAGGCTTATCACCGACCTCGAGAAGGGGGGGAGGCGCCACCCCTTGATATCGATGACGCTGATCGCATGGGCCGCCGTGCTGTTCTTCGCCTTCGCAGCGGGTGGGGGCATCTACGACCTGCTGGACGACCCCATCTCCATATGGCCAGGGGCAGGGGGATGGATAGCGGTCCACCCGTACATGGCTGAGCAGACCCTCAACGAGAGCCTTGTCAGCATGACCCTCACTTTGTTCATGTTCTCGGGGGTTTTCGTCGCGTACAAGAGCACCCAGGTGGCCTACGACTCAAAGAAGGCGAACACCATGCTCCTGATCGGGATCGCCCTCATCCTGATGGGCCTCGCGGGGAGCCACTACCTGCTAATCCTCAAGAGGATGGCCGCCCAGTAGGCGAAAGGATTTAGAGGCTGCGACGCTGACCTTTTCTCGGTGTCATACGTGAAGCGAGTAGGGTTCATAGGCCTAGGCCTAATGGGAAGCGGGATGTCCATGAACCTGCTCAGGGCGGGGTTCAACATAACCGCCTGGAACCGCACACCCTCCAAGATGAAGCTTCTCCTGGACGCAGGTGCTAAGGGTGCCAAATCCCCGAGGGAGGTGGCAGAGGCGTCGGAAATCGTCGTTGACATCGTCACCGACTCGTCCGATGTTGAGGAGGTGCTCCTTGGGCCCAACGGGGTGATCCACGGGGCGAAGCCAGGAACAATCGTCGTCGATATGAGCACAATCTCCCCATCGGTCACGAGGCGCATAGCGGAGGAGCTAGGGAAGAAGGGGGTCAGGATGCTTGACGCCCCCGTGAGCGGAGGCGACATCGGCGCGAGGGAGGGCACACTGAGCATAATGGTCGGCGGAGACCCCGAGGCGTACGAGGAGTGCCTCCCGGTCTTCAGGGCGATGGGGAAGACGATAACCCACGTCGGTGGAAGCGGGATGGGGCAGACCGTGAAGCTCGTCAACCAGATCCTCGTCGGGATGAACATGCTCGGCGTCGCCGAGGCCCTGATGTTCGCATCGAGGTCCGGCGTCGACCTTGGCAAGTGCCTAACCGCGATCTCCGGCGGCGCCGCGGGGAGCTGGCAGCTCACCAACAACGGGGCGAAGCTGCTCAGGGGCGACCTCGAGCCTGGGTTCAAGGTCAAGGACTACCTGAAGGACCTGAGGCTCATAATGGAGGTGGCGTCGGACGTCAGGCTCCCCCTCCTGGGGACCTCCGTCGTCCAGCAGATGTTCAGGAGCCTGGACGCTGATGGGCTGAGGCAGAAGGGCACCCAGGCCGTCATAAGGGCCGTGGAGAAGCTAGCAGGGAGCAAGCTGATACAATAGGCGCAGATCCCTTCCCCCTTCGCTGACGGGCATTATGATATCCCTGAAACCTCGATCGATGCCAAAGGATCACGGAGGTTGATTAGAGGGCTCCCCTCACGTGGGAATCTATTGGGGGGTGGAGAGGGATCGAAGGTCGAGAGATCAACCGGGGATTAAGAAAGGTGGTTAGTCCCTCTCCGAACGGAGGTTATGCACCTATATATTTTAAAGGCTTTATCGCCCGGTAATGCTTATCCTCAATAGGGTCTTAAAAAAGAGAACAGAAAATAAGATCTTGACTCCTAAACTGAAATAAAGAGTTAAGGTATGTGATCCTAAAACGAATCGGGAGTAAATGTCCCAGATCGATATCACCTTTTGAAGCACGTTTTAGGGTAAAGATGCTTTTTCGGCTCATAGAGAAGTTGGGGCGTATGAGGCCGCTAGATGCATATTTGGGGATGAAATGTTTTAACCTAGAATTGGCGATCCGGAATATAGATCCAATATGACAACGCCGAGGCGTGCTCTCGTTCGCGAGCCCGGGGATCGGTATCCGGGCTGCATATCCTCCCACCCCCTCCTTCACACGGTCGATGTGCGGCGGGCGCGTGCTCAGCATGCCAGATACTGCGAGGTTCTCTCGGACCTTGGTCTGGAGGTGATTCGCGTTCCCAGGGACGATCTGCGACCCGATTCCTGCTTCGTGGAGGATAACGCCGTCGTCCATGGCAATAAGGCCCTCGTCTGCAGGATGGCCAAGGAGAGCAGGCGGGGGGAGGAGGCCGGCGTCGAGGCTGTCCTGAGGGAGCACATGCCCGTCAAACGTGCGGTACCCCCGGCGACCATGGAGGGAGGCGATGTCGTCCACCTGCCAGACCGGCTCATCAGCGGCCTCTCGCAGCGCACGAACACGGCCGGCGTCGCCCAGATGAAGGACTGGCTCGGCGTCCCCGTGGACACCATCGCGGACCCGGGCATCGTCCACCTAAAGAGCTACGTCACGTACCTGGGGAGAAGGATGATGATCTCAACGAGGAAGTACGCGAACCACCCCGCCCTAAGGGGATACAGAGTGCTGGTGGCGCCCGAGGGGGAAGAGTACGCCGCGGATACCCTGGCGGTGGGCGACGCCGTGATAATGCCCGCTGGTCTTCTTAGGGCACATGAGATGGTAAGGGAGGCCGGCTTCGACGTGATACCGCTAGACGTGAGTGAGTTCGAGAAGTGTGAGGGGGCCGTAACCTGCCTGTCCATCCTCCTCTGATTAGGTCCGCCCCGATTCTGTTGGTCTTGGCGGCATCATGAGACGAGGCTGGGCAACTGGATGAGTCGTACTCTCTTTGTCCCGCTCCATTTGCCAGAGTGCTTCGCGCGTTCGCCCAGCATTGTTCGGGGAGGATGTCCGCTTTCTGGCGTCAACGAAAACTAGGATCGAGTGCATGACCTGCAGGGCCACGGAGAGGACGGCCAGCTGGACGAACAGCCTAAGGTCGAGCACCACCGTGTTGAGCACCCCCTGCACATTCAACGAGATCGTCGTGATGCCCAGGCCTTCCCAATCCCCCAGGCCGAGTGAGAGCAGGGTGAACACGAGCATCGAAACGCTGGAGGCGATGGACGCGAGCAGGCAAATGGGAGAGGACTCGGGCGAGAAGCCCTTGACCAACGTGAGGACGGCCATCAGAACCCCCATGATCGCGATCTGGTTGATGAACCCTGACTGGTTAAAACCAGCCTGCGATAGGGCCTGTCCCACCTCGGGTGGGAGCAGGCTCGGAGCGTAGAAGGGCAGCACTGTGAAGACCATCAGGGTAATGGCGGCGGAGATCACGGATCCTAGTTTCCTGCTCATCGCGGCTCACCCGTCCGGATTCTCAAGGAGTTGAGGAATCCCACCATCTTGTTCAGCGTTCTGATGTCGAAGGTTACCTCGAAATATCCCTCCACCCCTTCAAGCATCAGTTCCCGCATTGAGTCAGCTGGGATGTGAAGGCTTATCGATACGGGTTTCCCCTCTCCGGCATCTAGGTGCAGCGAGGTCGAGTTTCTGGTGATGTATGCACTGCTGTTGTCGATGGCGCCGACGCCGATGGCGAGGTCAGCGCCGAGGGGTCCAATGTTCCTGAGCGTTGCTAGGAGCCTTAAGATCCCTATGCCCGTGGACCTGTCGATGGTCAGCTCAAGGCCGATGGCGTCCCCCGAGGCAGTGCTCGATGCTACGTTGAAGATCGTGTACACGCCGAGCCCGAAGGTTAGCACGGAGGACAACTGGACCAGAAAAACGAGCAAACCGAAGACCCTGACGGCTCTCAAAATCGACCCTTCGCGATTTAACCCTTTTTGAAGAATCCATATTAAAAGGCTGAGCCTGAGGGCTGAACCTACACACAGGGCGTGTTGTGGCCCTTTACCTGTGGGGCTCGACGACGACTTTCAGGGACTCGCCCGCCTCGGCGACCATCTTGAAGCCCAAGCCGGTTTCCGCGAGCCCAATCCTGTGGGTGACCATCTCACGGACCTTGACTCGGCCGCTCCTTATCAGTTCCAGCGCGACCGCCAGGTCGGCTGGGGAGGCTGCATAGGTTGTCGTGATGGAGGCCTGTCTGCCCCAGAGCTCGTTCAGGTCGAGGGGGACCTCGACTCCCGGAGGCGTCGGCGCGAAGAAGAGGATCTTGCCCCCCTCGCCCACGCTCTTGAAGGCCTGCTTTATGGCGGGGAGGGCGGCCGTGCAGACTACGACGTGGTCGGCGCCGTTGCCGTCGTTGGCCTCCCTGACGATGTGCGGAACGTCCTCCCTTGCGTCCATTGCAGAGTCGGCCCCAAAGCGCTCTGCGAGCCTCAGCCTGTACTCGCTGACATCGGTGGCCAGTACCTTTGTGGCACCGAGGCCCTTTGCCAACTGGATGTTGAGGATCCCCGAGACCCCGCTGCCGAGGACGAGGACTACGTCGCCCGGCCGGATGCCAAGCCTCGTCTGCCCCCTGAGGACGCACCCAAGAGGCTCTATGAACACCCCCTCCTCGTCGGCCAGATCCCCGGGCAGGAGGAACACGCCGCGGTCGACGTTGATGCCCGGTACGCGCACGTACTCTGCGAAACCTCCGGGGTCTATGTTGGTGGCGTGCAGCGTCTCACAGGCTGTGTAATCCCCCCTCAGGCACCGGCGGCAGGTGTTGCACGGGACGTGATGGGAGATGAAGACCCTGTCTCCGAGATCGTACCTCTCAACCCCATCCCCGACATCAGAAATAATGCCCACGACCTCGTGGCCGAGGACCCTCGGCGCCCTCTTGATGCGGTACCACTCCATCACGTCGCTTCCGCAGATCCCGCACATCGAGACCCTGACCAGAATCTCGCTTGGCCCGATCTTGGGGGTCGGTACCTCCTCCAGCCTGACATCGTCGTTTCGATAGTACATTGCCACGCGCAAGAGAAATCACAATTCGAGTTAATCCACAGAGAATAATAAAATGACGGGTCGTTTCCAGTTTTTTTCTACATCTGTGAGGCTCTTGAAGAAAGGAGTTAATAGACCTTTGAACCTGAAGATATCAGGGCGCTGATCAATGGACTGGGGGATGAAGAACAGGCTCTCTCGCATAATCAAGCCGGACACGGGTCGTGCTTTGATTCTGCCCATCGACCACGGCTACTTCATGGGGCCAACACGGAGATTGGAAGATCCCTGGGAGACCGTCGAGCCCCTGCTGCCCTACTGCGATGCCCTCATGCTCACAAGGGGGATCCTGAGGTCGTCGATAGGCCCTGAGGCGGACATACCGGTCGTCCTAAGGGTCTCAGGCGGGTCGAGCATACTGGCCGAGGACCTCTCCAACGAGACGATAACGACATCCATTTTCGAGGCCCTAAGGCTGAACGCCTCGGCCCTGGCCCTTTCGATCTTCATAGGCTCTTCCCACGAGCACCAGTCTCTATCCAATCTGGCTGCGCTGGTGGACGACGCAGAGGACTACGGGGTCCCCGTCCTCGCAGTCACGGCCGTGGGCAGGGAGCTGGAGAAGCGGGACGCCCGCTACCTCGCCCTCTGCTGCCGAATCGCAGCCGAGTTGGGCGCCAGGTTCGTCAAGACCTACTACTGCGACGGGTTCGAGAAGGTTGTGGAGGGGTGCCCCGTGCCCGTGCTCATCGCCGGCGGGCCCCGGATGGACACAGAGCTGGACGCACTGAGGACGGCTCACGATGCAATTCAGGCCGGCGCAGTGGGCGTCGTGATGGGGCGGAACATCTGGCAGAACGACCATGCGGTGGCGATGATCAGGGCGGTCAGGGCTGTAGTCCACGAAGGCGCTACACCGGATGAGGCTCACGAACTGTACAATAATTTGAAGGCAGGGGCATAGCCTCGTCTCGAGTACGGGTCTATAATCCCTTGATAACAACCGCTGATTTGATAATTGGAGTATACATTCATTGAGAATCTTGTGATTACCGATCCCTAAACATGTCATGATTACTTCGTGACCGATGGAAGAATGTAGTCCCTGATCAACATCCTCGGGTTCTCGAAGTTGTCCATTGTGCGGCCCGTGAAGACGACGACCATGTCCTGGTCTGGGAATACGTAGATGAACTGGCCCGCGTAGCCCATGGCGCAGTAGTACCAGTCGCCGATCCACCACTGGTAACCGTAGCCTGGGAAGATGTCGGCGTCCATCCTCTTCGTAGTCGCATCTCTGACCCAGCTCTCGGGGATGACCTGCTTGTCGTCCCACTCTCCTCCTCGCAGGAACAGATAGCCGATCTTCGCCATGTCTCTTGGCCTCATGTACAGCCTGTCGTGGCCCCAGTTGATCCCCTTCGCGTCGTCCTCCCACTCCACGTCGCTGATCCCGAGGGGCTGGAAGAGGTTCTCCATCGCGTACTCGAGCGCGGTCTCACCCGTCGTTTCGGTTATGATCGCAGAGAGAAGGTGTGAGTTGGCGTTAGTGTACTTGAACCTTGTACCGGGTTGGACCGTGACGTTCAGGTCTAGGCAGTACTGAACCGCGTCGGGGGAGTTCAACATCCTGTTGAGCCACAACCAGTCGTCTGGGTAGTCGTCCCGGGCGTCGATCCCCGACGCCATGGAGAGCAGGTGGCGGATGGTGAGGGACTCCTTCCAGGGGTTCACGTTCAGCGCCGTGTGGTTTGGGAGGAGGGAGAGCACTCTTGAGTCGAGGCTGGGTATATGCCCCTTCTCTATGGCGATGCCTATGAGCGTGCTCGTGACGCTCTTGGTGCAGCTGAATATTCTGTGCCTCTGGGTGGCGTTGAAGGACCCGAAGTACTCGTCAACGGCCACGTAGCCGTGACGGACCACCATGACGCTGTCTATGGTTGGTATGCTGTCCCTAATTCTCTCAACCATGGCGTTAAGCCTTGAACCGTCGAGGCGCAGGTCCTCAGGCGGCGACGCCCTCCATCCTTCTGTCGGCCAGTAGACCTCCAGCTGGTTTTCCTGAGCTTCTTCCTCATCCGCCAGCCTGTAGTAGTACCAAACTAAACCGATGACGAAGCATAAAAGTAGGCTAAAAACTAGTAAGAGGTTCTGCCTCGACATATCTGTAAGGTTGGTCCTTTTTGGGGTTTATAGAATTAATTAAAGAACGATGTTGGCGGATTAGGATTGATTATGAAACATATGAATCGTTCTCCGACCGTTGATCTCCGTCCTGGTGGGCGCATATCTGGTCTGGATAAGGAATATTAAAAAGGAAAGGGAATTAGGCTGTTCTCCTGAGAACTCTCCCAGGTCTGGCCCCAGTGTGCCTGCCCTCATCGACGACCGCCTCCCCGTTGACGAAGACGTACTCGATTCCCCTCGGGTGCTTCCTGGGCTCCAGCTCCGTGCCTAAGACCCTGAGTTTCTTCAGGCTCATGAGGACCACATCGGCGTAGACGCCCTTCTGTATGACCCCCCGGCCCTTCAAGTTATGTACCCTCGCAGGCATCGTCGAGGTCTTCTGCACGGCCTCCTCGATGGTGAAGAGGCCTGCGTCTCGGACATAGTTGATGAAGAACATCGGGTAGGCGCTGAAGGTGTTAATGCCGGGGATCGTGTAGGGCGGGCTCTCTGCCTGGTACTTGGTATCGAAGATGCTGGTGTCGAGGCCGACCATGCCCTTCGGGTGGGCGTAGTACTGGAGGTAGCTTTCGCTTGGGGCGAGCTGGCCGGTGGCTCCCCTCGTGTCCGGGTCCTCGACCACTATGTCGAAGTAGGTGTCCCACGGGTCGGCTCCCCGTTCCTTCGCGATCTCCGCAACGGATTTTCCTTCGATCCCAGGAACTCTGCTCTTCAGTATGAAGATCCTTTCAGCCCAGCGGGGCTCGGTGTTCGGGTTGAAGGCGACCCTGATGAACCACTTCCCCCTCCGGATGGCGTCCTTCACCTCCTCTCTGAAGTCCTTCACCCTCAGCCACTTCCCGAACTCCTCCCTGCCCCCTAGCTCCCTGAGCCATGGCTCGTAGAGGCTGCAGAGGTATGGCATCGTCGCGAAGCCGCTCCTCGATATCTGGGGGATGGCGTCCCACGTGATGTCCAGCTCCCCCTTCGAGTCTGCTGTGATCATGTCGAGGGTGACCTTCACGTTGGCCGCCTCGAGCTCGTCGGGCGGGGGCGGGTGGATCTCCCAGCCAGTGGACATGTGGGCGTAGTGGAGGCGTACCCCGGTCTTCTTGTGGACATCGACGCACTCCATGAGGGCGGTGATCTTCTCGTTTGGGACGTGGCCCGCTGCAATCCCTCGCCTCCTCCCCGTCCTCCTCCAGTGGGGGCAGTACACGCCGTTGTAATCCTTCAGGACGCCTACGCCGTCGACGATCTCATCGTGGGCGGCGAAGACATCGGGATCGTAGTCGAGGCCTGTGCTCATCCCGATGCAGCCCTCCCCCATCGCTTCGTGGATTAGCTCCCTCATCCAGGCCCACTCCTCCTTCGTCGAGTGGCGCTGGTAATCGAGGCCCATCACCTTGGTCCGGATAGAGCCGTGGCCGACGAGTGGGGCGTAGTTGATCGAGACGCCCACCTCCTCGACCTTCCTGAAGTAGCCGCCCATCGTCTCCCAGTCGATCGTCCAGCCGTAGATGTCCTTCATCCACCCGTTGACCCGGTCGAGCGGGTAGTAGGGCTGGTTCGGGTAGAACTTGAACGGGTCGAGCTCTGGGAGGTGGTCCATGAGCGGAGAGGGCAGCCTCACAACTTCTCCGATGGGCCCCTGCGACCCTCCGCACTGGCCCCCGACGAAGGTGGTCACCCCCTGCATAGCGTAGCTCTCGCAGAGCGGGTACCAGAGGAGGGTCCAGTCGGCGTGGCTGTGGGCGTCGATGAAGCCGGGGACCGCCGTGAGGCCCTTCGCGTCCACGACCTTCTTTGCGTCCCCCCTGACCTCGCCGAGGGCCGCGATCCTGTCGCCCTTGACCCCTATAGAGCCCCCGTACGCCCCTTTGCCCGTGCCCTCCACGATCGTCGTGTTCTCGATCAGAACGTCGAATTCAACCATCAGAGTCTCCGTGAGGACAGTTATACGTCCATAATTTAACGCTTACAGCCCCGTTTCAAGAGGCCTGTTACCCGTCGCTTACCATCCTCTTATGGTAACTAATCAGCATCCCGGCCGACTCAAACGTGTATGAGTCATTGAATAAAATTTCTCAAGATCGTCATGATCACCTGGACGATGAGCGAGCTCGCCATCAGCCCGGTCACGATCATCCTCCCCTTCTCGCCGTAGAACCCCTTCTCGTACTTCCTGTCCGTGTACCATCTCATCAGCCCGCCGAGGCCGAAGGGCACGATGTAGTGGGGAGGGAGGAGCATGCCCATGCCGAGGCCCATCATGGAGACTGGGGTGAAGACCTCGAGGAAGGCCCCGATCACCCCTCCTGCGACGAATGTCCAGGGGTTGAGGGTGCCTGCCACATCGCCCATGGCCATCATCCTCAGGTAGACCTTGCCCTGGATCAGGCCCACGGACGGCATCATGGCTGTGCCGAAGCCCACGTACCTCCAGAGGAGGAGGGTGAAGGCGACGCTGAAGAGCATCGTCGGTAACCATCCGACGACTTTAGCCCTCACGATGTCCCCCCAGGAGACGTCGAACTGTTCCCTGTACTTCATGTACGGCAGAACCCCGTTCGAGATCGTAGGGCTCGGCTTGAAGAAGGGGTAGCTCCAGAAGCCCGGGTAGCCCCTGTAGCCCGTGCTGAAGATGGGCACGTCGTAGATGAAGATGGAAGTCACGCCCATGCTCATCCCGGTCTCGCCGGCCATCTTGGTGATTATAACGAGCTCGACGAAGCTCCCAACGAAGAACATGTATGCCGTTATCAGCATGGAGAACGCCTGCGGAAGCGGGCTGAATGGGTTAAGGAACCAAACCAGGGCGAATAGGGCGGAGGCGATCGATCCGACGACGAGAAGGCACCTCCTGTCGGAGATCAAACCCCTGATAAGGACCCTGTAGAGGTTGATGTACCCCAACTTGCCTTGGGCTTTTTCGTTGTTCTTGGTCTTGGAGAACATGTTTCTTAGCAACACGAAGACCGAGAGCATTATACCGCCGAGGAGCAGCACTCCCAGGGCCGGTCCGATGGAGAATTTGAAAGCCAGCTCGTTGTACGCGTCCATAACATCGGGAAAATAACCTATAAAACCCCTCGAAACCAGGAAAGGGGCTATAATCAGGTTCGTTATTAGACCCGCAGCCATCAAGCTCATGGACGTCCTCACGCTGATCATATAACCGATCGCGGCGAATCCGATGCTGAGGGAGATGGCGAAAAGGGCACCCCTCGGGAGGTACGCTGTCAGGTTTACCGTCGTGAGGTCGTACCCCCAGAAGGAGGGGATGTTCTGCAGGAAGGTGACCGCGAACCCTATGAGGGTGGCGATGGCCACCAGCCTTGCGGACCCGCCTCCGGCCACGCATGCGTCGACCAGGGAGCTGTTGGCCGCGGACTCTGGCCATGTCATCTTCTCGCTTCGGATGAACTCCTCCCTCAACAGGTAACTGAAGACCAACCCGACGACCGATGTCAGCAAGGTCGTGAGCAACAGGAAACATATCGGCGTGGCCCAGTAGCTCGGGTTCAAGCTCCCCCCGATCACGATCTCCCTTGGAGGGGCCATCCAGTTTGGAAAGGAGAGGTTGCCCTCGGTCTGAAGAAAGTATATGACCAAGGCAAGGCTGTTGTAGACCCCAAGGCTTGAGGCGCTAGCGATGAGCACAAATGAAAGCTCTTTCCTGCTCGAGCCACCGCCCAACCTGTGGAAGAGTGAGTAGGCCAGGATGATCGCGAAGGCGCCGTAGCCAAAGCTCATGCCCATGTTGATGCTGAGGTACCCGTTGATCGCGCTGAACAGTACGGCCAGGAGGACGCCCAGAAGGATGGCCCTGCCTTTTATCCCGCATCGTGTTTCAACACCGGTCCTGGAGCCCGCTGACTCTCCGACCAACTTTCCGGGTCCCGTGGAAGAGTAGGGCATCGCTTATGCTTATAAAAACAAGTCACATTTTGAGAGTACAATAAGATACCATTCGGATAGACTAAGGGCTGTGACTCTAGCTTTCCAAGGATTAATAAAGAAAAAAAATCCAGACTTCCTACGAGCCCAGATCCTTGGCCTTCATGTCGACCGCGAGACTTCTTTAACGCTCGAGTAACTAGAACTCATCGTTCACTGGTCCAAAGGGGATCGGAGTCGTAACTGGTTCGCTTTTCATTGGAGCAGGTTTAATCTGAATTTTCTCCTTCTCTATTTTTTGTGGATGCATGTATTCTCTTATGTCCACCCTTAGCTTTTCCAGCATTTGTTTACCACCAAGCATGAAAGAGCCGGTCATGCACAAGATTCCTACTGTATGGTATCCAATGACCGTGATAAGCGCCCCCTCAACGAATGGCACGTTAAACAGATTAGATATAATGAATCCAAGTACAGGATAGATTATTACCTCGTCAGGCGTAGGCAGCATAATAAACAATGACACGCCCATCAGAATAATCGCAATCGATATATTTTTTTCCATTGATTAATATCTTCAGCCTTATCCTTAAGATGTTTATGCACTTTCATTAGTTATGCAATGAAAGATGTTGTAATATGTAACTATTATATTTAAAACACATACTTAAATTTTAATCAATCATAAATTATAACACCTTATTATATATAATTTAATTCCTCTATTTATTTATAAAATAAAAATCCATACGCATATCATGTATTTTTTTTCTGATATACCATTTCTTGATTCAACACATCTTATTCTCTTTTACCTTGTTGGGTTCTTGAAAATTTTGACTTAAAAACTAAGTAAAACGCCTGTTGAAAATGATGTTTATTACTTATTTATAAATTCCGAGTCAAAAAATAAGCTATTTATCCTGAATTTGGAGAAAAATGGTGCTTCAAAAAAATAGGTCATAAATTTCGATAAGATTGATAATCCGATGGTCTCCAAGGCATAAAATTATCTAATTGTCACCTTACAAACTTAGATGGTCTCAATGGTGATAACGTATCATCGCCTTACTAGGGAAGCCCCATTCGGTCTTGCTTTAGAGGCCAAATGGTATTCTGCTTTCGATGCCCTTTTTCATTGGGCGTTTCCAAGCAGGTTATCTGTATCTGTCGTTCTTCCACGGGTCGGCCGTGTCGCTGTAGATGCCGGACTCCCAGTAACCAAGCCTCTTCTCTTTCATGAAATTGATCCTTTTTAGCCACATTGGGCTCTTGTATGCGTAGAGCTTCGGAACCACTAGCCTCACCGGCCCGCCGAGGGGCTGAGGCAGGTCATCTCCGTTCAGCCTGTAGGCGATGACGACGTCGTTGTCCATCAGATTCTCCAGCGGGAGGGAGGTAGTGTACCCGTCATAGCACTCGAACCACGTGTGCTTAGCCGCCGGCTTGGGCTTCACCTTCCCGGCGAGCGTCTCGAAGAGGACTCCCTCCCACCTCTGGTCGAGGACGCTCCAACCCTCGACGCAGTGGAAGTCGCTCACCGACTCGGTCCTGGGGAGGGACAAGAGGCCATCCCAGTCCAGCGTCAACGGGCTCTCGACCTCGCCGTCCACCGTCAGGCTCCAATCCTCCTTCCTTACGGTCGGAAGGTCCCCGACGATCCCCGGGTGTTGCGTCCCCCATCCTAAGATCGCGCCGATCGCCCTCTGGTTGGGCGGTAGCTTCGAGCCCTTCTTCCTCCCAAACGGGAACACTTAGATCATTGTGCCATGAGACGCCGCTGGCAATAAGCCTGTTGCCGCCCAGAAAGAGGCATATACCTGCGAGGGGAAGATAAACCCGTGAATCTAGAATATCACACAGGCTTGTGTGACGGGATGGGGGAGAGGGCTGAGAGGATAATCGAGCTCCTCGAGGAGGAGTATCCCGACGTCAAAGGGACTGCCCTTAACTGGGAGACGCCGCTCGACCTCCTGGTCGCAACGATCCTCTCGGCCCAGAGCACGGACGAGCAGATCAACAAGATAACGGGGAGGCTGTTCAAGAAGTACAGGGCGGCCTCCGACTACGTAGAGGCGCCGAGGGGGGAGCTGGAGCAGGACATCAGGTCTTCGGGGTTCTACAAGCGTAAGGCAGAGTTCATACAGCAGGTCTGCAGGGGCCTCGTGGAGGGCTACGGGGGCGAGGTCCCGGCCTCCATCGAGGAGCTCACGAAGCTGAAGGGGGTCGCCAGGAAGACGGCGAACGTCGTCCTCGGGAACGCCTTCGGCGTCGTCGAGGGCATCGCCGTGGACACCCACGTCTGGCGCCTAGCCCACCGCCTGGGTCTCTCGGATAAGAAGAACAGGGAGAAGATAGAGCGGGACCTGATGGAGGCCTTCCCGAGGGAAAAGTGGCTTGCCGTGAACTACCTCCTCATCGAGCACGGAAGAAAGGTATGCGACGCAAAGAGGCCGGACTGCGAGGGCTGCGTCCTGAGCAGTCTTTGCCCTTCAGCATTCACGTTTCCCCACAATAAACGCCAAAAAAAAACGGGAATGTAACAGCTGTATAGCCTCGGATCGAAAGGCATGATCGCTTTAAATATGCATTAGGTCGCTGCATTTCGAGTGATGACCGCTTGCTCGGGCAGAGGCTCTACTCGAGAGGCGTCTTCGCCCTCGGGACCGTCCAGCTCATCGAGTCCATCGCCCTGGCCCTCCCTATGTCGTACTTCCCGAACTACATAATGGGGCTCGGCGCATCGGTGGCCTCCATAGGCCTCTTCACCAGCAGCTTCATGATCTCCTCGGCCATCATGTCGCCGAGGCTTGGAACCCTCTCGGATCGGGAGGGGAGGAAGAAGATGATGATCGTCGGCCTCATCGGGGATGTCGTCTTCGGCGCCCTCACCGGGCTCGTTCCCTCGTGGCAGTGGCTGATGCTCGTCCGCATCGTCAACGGCGCCGTCTCCTCGGCCGCTATGCTCTCGGCGGAGGCGCTCCTCATCGACATCGTATCGCCCTCGAGGAGGGGGGAGGCCAGCGGATTCGTTATGTCCATGGGCATGATGGGCAGGAACATCGGGCCCGTATTCGGGGGCGCGATCCAGTGGTACTCCACATCCGTTGGCCTTTCATTGCTCAACAGCTACAGGGTGCCCTACTTCGTGGACTCCGTCCTCGCCCTCGTCGCTCTTGTCCTGGTGGTCCTCCTGGTAGAGGAGCCGAGGGTCGAGAAACCGCCCCAAGAGACTGTCAGGACGGCAGCCAGGGAAGCGGGGAGGACCCCCATGTCCCTCTCTTTCAAGGTCCTCCTCGCATACTCCTTCATCAACGGACTCGGCATGGGCTTCATAATGCCGATCAGCGTCCTCTTCTACAACGACAAGTTCGGAATAGACCCGATCCAGATAGGGACGATCATCAGCATCAGCGGGTTCGTCGGCCTCTTCGCCAGCTGGGCTGCCGGCCGGTTGTCGGATAGGGCGGGGAGGAAGCCGATCATAGCCATCGGGAACATAGCTTCTCGACTGTGCGGCTTCTCCCTGCCCCTGACGGGGAGCGTCACACAGGCGGCCGTGGTCATGAGCGCTCGCAGCCTCGGGTTCAACGTCAGCATGCCGGCCCTCAGGGCCCTGAGGGCGGACATAACCCCTCAAGAGGCAAGGGGAAGGTACTTTGGCCTTTTCATGACGGCTTGGACAGCGGGGGACATCGCGGGCCCCATCCTGGGCTCATTCCTCTACGACCTCTACCGCTTCCGCTCCTTCGATGCCGGCGGGCTCGTCCTACCGGGCTACGGCCTGCCTTTCTACGTGAACGCCGTATTGGGGATCGCCGCTACAATTTTCCTCTTGCTTTACGTACAGGAGCCCGTATCGCACAAGAAGCTGACCCCGGCCTGATTGCTGCGAAGACCGGTGCGGAATGAACCTGGCTGGGTCTATCGACTTCGCCTCTTCGAGTAGATGGCCTTGTACTTCTCCGCCTTCGAGGATGTCCGCTCGTGCTCCCTAGATATCATCTCCCTCTCGCCCTCCGTCACCTCCCTTATGGGCTTCGCTGGGATACCGATCGCGAGCTGGTTTGGCGGTATCACCGCCCTGGGAGGGACGAGGGCGCCGGAGCCCACGATGGCGCCGTCCCCGACATCGGCTCCCTCCAAGACTATGGCTCCGATGCCAACAAGAACCCCGCTGCCTATCTTCGCCCCGTGGACAACAGCGCCATGGGAGACGATGGTGTCGTCGCCTATCGAGACCGGTGAGCCGGTCGGTGCCTCGACGACACAGTTCTCAAGCACGGTTGTCCTTGCCCCTATCTTGACCGTGTCGTCGTCCCCCCTGATGACAGCCCCGGTCCAGATGTTCGCCCCCTCCCTGATCGTCACGTCTCCTATCACCCACGATCCCGGCGCCAGCAGGACCGATGGATCCACCTTTGGCCTCTTTCCCTCAAAATCCACCTTGGACAAGCTTTATCCACTTACAGCTAATTTGTTGGACTTTCTCGAAAAAGGTTTACGTGCGCTTCATCACAGTTCCTCTTGGGCTTGGTTTCTTGAGATTCCCTAGGGAACGCTTCGGATACCACGTAGTTTACGACAGGGACATCTACGAGGCTATCGATTTCGCCTCGAACCACGGCTTCGGCTACATCGTCCCCGACCTCATGATCCCGAGGTTCTGGCCGGAGAGATATACCCCCTCGGAGGTGAGGGGGATTAGAAGACGACTGGACGACAGGGGTGTCTCCATCTCGTTCCACGCCCCTTCGGACAACCTAAACCTCTCAGCGCCCTACCCCGAGGTCAGGGCCGGCGTCCTGAGCAGGATGAAGAGATGCCTGGGGCTGGCGAGGGATCTTGGAGCGGACCGTTTCACGATCCATCCTTCGGAGCCCCCCGACTTCGCCTCTGGCGGCAGGGCGGGCACATATCTGAGGGACCACTGGGGCCTATACGCCGACGCCCTCAAAAACAGCATCGAAGAAGTTCTGCGCGAGGCGGGGACGGTGCAGGTCTGCGTTGAGAACGAGCCCCTCACACCCTTCGTCGAGGATGTGCTGGAGGAGGTCATGACGAAGAAGCCCCTGTTCCTGACCCTGGACGCCCCGAAAGCCCTCAGCGCCGAGAAGGGCGCGCCCCCGGAACGCGTGGAGGCCTTCTATGAGCGCCACATGGACAGGGTTAGGGAGGTCCACCTCCACGACAGGCGCCCCGGGGGGACCTACCACGACGTCCTGGGCCAGGGAGAGGTCGACGTTGGGAAGACCATCCGAACCTTCGCCCCCCTCAACGTCCACTTCACCCTTGAGATACGCCCGAGGGAGGGCGCATACGAGAGCCTGATGCTCATTAGAAAGATATGGGAGGAAAATTTCTGAGGCTATAGGTTCATGGCGAGCATCCGCTCAATGGGGACGCACGCAATCTGGGTCACTCTTAAACCGGCTCGATCTCAAGCTTGACGCCAAGGTTCCTCACCGAGTGCGTGAGGCTTCCCATGGAGACGATGTCGACGCCTGTGGCGGCGAACTCCGCCACGTTCTCAAGGGTGATCCCGCCGGAGGCCTCGAAAAGGCGCCCGTCCCTCAGGCCTTTCCCCCTCAGGACAGAGAGACAGGCCCGGATCTCGTCCGGCGGCATATTGTCGAACATGACGATGTCCGCCCCAGATCCGGCCGCCTCAACCGCATCTTCCTGTGTCCTAACCTCGATTTCAATCTTCTTCGTGAAGCTCACCCTCCTTCTTGCCCTCTCGACGGCCTCGCCTGCAGTGAGGCCGAAGTTTAGATGGTTGTCCTTTATTAGGACGCAGTCGTCGAGCCCGAAGCGATGGGCGTCGCCTCCGCCGAGCTCGACCGCCCTCTTGTCCAGGGCCCTCAGCCCGGGCGCTGTCTTTCGGGTCGCCGCGACCCTTATCCCCGGATTGACCTTTTTGGCCTTGGCGACGGCCATTGCGACCGCCGTGGCGATCCCCGCCATCCGCCCGACCAGGTTGAGCGCCGTCCTCTCCCCCGCAAGCAGAGCCCTCGCAGGCCCCTCGATCTCCATCAAGACCCTGCCCCGGGGGGCCCTTCGGCCCTCCTCCTCAAGGATCTTCGCGTCGCACCCAAGGTAGCGGAATATCGCCCCAGCTTCCATCAGGCCGGCGGCGATCCCATCCTCCTGGAAGAAGAGCCTCGCCTGGGCCCGGCGACCCTCTTCAATGAGGGCCTCGGAGGTTATGTCTCCATATCCGATGTCCTCATCGAGTAGCTCCCTGATCTTCTCCTCTGAAAGGGCGCCTGCGCCGCCCCCGATGCATTCCCTCAATCCATCCGAGCCTCCGGTTTCAGTGTCTTCATCATCTAACCAATCATATATCTATGGAGGTCGGCAGCCGAACAAATCTTTTATCCACATCCGGCTATGCTCGGGCGGTGAGCGATTTGGATTACAGGAGGTACATCGTCGAGGTCGGAACCGGGATCGACCTGCACGGGGAGGACGAGACGAAGGCAGCCCAGAGGGCCGTCAAGGACGCGATAAGCCACTGCAGCATGGTGGGGCTTGGCCAGCTTTTCAAGGTCGGGAGCTTCTCCGACTTGGAGGATGCCCTAATGGTCGATGTCACCGTCGCTACGCCGAACCCTGACAAGATCAACGTTGAGGCCGTCCTGAGCATCCTACCGGAGGGGCGCAGGAGGCTTAACGCTGTCAAGGGCGGGATGGCTTTTCCGGCGCCCTCAACGGCTGAGGAGGCGAGGACCCACGGCATAGTCATGGTGAACGCCGTCATAGTCGTCCTCGTTGACGTAGAGAAACTGGAAAGGAAGTGAGTCCCTGGAGACTCACCCTCCACGAACCCTGTGCGAAGGAACCTACAAGGGGGTCATCCGATTGGACCCAACATACACAGGAAGGGCCCCGGATATCGAGTAGATTGGCTCAGGAAAAAAAGGGCCTTCAGAATAAGGTCGAGCTCAAGCGCTTCGAGATGTCGACCCAAGAGGAAAACTTCAGCCCCTTATGAGGCGCTGTAAGTAGTCGACGATCCTCCCATGGATTGGGATCCCCGTGGCCTCTATGAGGGCGGTGTAGCCGGGGAAGCAGTTGGCCTCGAGGACGTATGGCGTCCCGTCGCTCGCCGGGAGGACGTCGATGCCGGTGATCTTGAAGCCCACGGCCTCGGCGACCCTCACGGCCGTCTCGTCGTAGACTGGGTCGCTGAATGGCTCCGCTGTGCCCCCGACGGCGACGTTGTACCTGAAGTCCTCCGTGTTCGAGCGCTTCTCCCTGCCGATGACCTCGCCGTCCACGACCATGCACCTGACGTCGTACCCCAGGTTGGGGACGAACTCCTGGAGGTAGAAAACCCCCTCGCCGTGGGCGCGGTTGTACCAAGTTAGGAACTGGAGGAGGTCCTCCCGCCTCCTGATGCGGTCCAGCCTAATGACCCCGACGCCCCTCCCCTTGCAGATCGGCTTCAGCACCACGTTCCGCCCCGAGTCGAGGAGGTCGGCAGCGAACTGGTACGCCCTGTCCATGTTCTCAGTCACCAGGGTCTTCGGGTGAGGGAGGCCGAGCCTCCTCATCTGGAGCGTGAGGTGCTCCTTAGAATAGTGGAGCATGCTTTCGACGGGGTTGACGACGATCCCGATCCTGCTCTCCAGCTCCTTCAAGATTAGGAGGCGGTGGATGAGCTCGAAAGTCGATCCCCGGTTGAGCATGTTGCTCGGCGCGTAGACGAGGTCGGCGTCGTACTGGGGGATGTCGGGAACGGAGACGTCCCAGGGGGCCATGAACCTGGTGGATATGCCCCGGGCCTTCAGCTCCCCGAGCACGAGCTGGGTCTCGTAGACGGTTGGGTTGTCGGTGAAGATGAGGACGCCCAAAACATCAGCCCCAGACTCAGTGAGACGGTCGACTTTAAAACCGTTTTCAGCCCCTCAAACGGGGTTAAATACATCCTTGATCGAGTAAGGCCGGTGAATATGGTTGGCTAACCCGTACACGAGCCTGGACAGGCGCGTTCTCGGGGAGGTTTATGGCAGCACTGAGACCATGGACAACCTAACTGTCCTCTGCGACGAGTACAACAGCAGGTGGCCCGGGTCGGGGGACGACCGCAAGGCATGCGAGTACATCGTCGGGAAGCTCGGGGAGTACGGCCTCGAGGACCCCCACATGGAGGGATTGACCCTGCCGGGGTGGGTGCGAGGCACCTCGAGGCTTACCGTCACCGAGCCCCTAATGAAGGAGATCCCTTGCATAGCGCTTCCTCACAGCGCTGAAGGCGATGTGGAGGCGGAGCTCGTCTTCCTCGGCGACGGCCCCGTCGAGATATACGAGAAGCGGAAGGACGAGATCGAGGGCAAGATAGTCATGGTCACCAGCAGGCCCCCGAGCGGCATGACTAGGGACCTCCACAGGAACGAGAAGTTCCAGAGGAGCGTCCTCGCCGGCGCCGCCGGCTGGGTCTTCATGAACCATTACCCGACATACGGGCCGCCGACGGGAGGGATAAGCCCCATCGTCCCCTCCATAGGGGTCTCGTACGAAGACGGCAGCTACCTCTCCCGGCTTCTCAGCCGGAAGGGGAAGGTCAAGCTAAGGATCAGTACCGAGTGCGAGAACGTCGAGGTCGAGTCCTGGAACGTTGTCGCCGACCTGCCTGGGATCGATGATGGGGAAAAGGTCATCTACGGGGCCCACTACGATGGCCACGACATAGCTGTCGGTGCCCTCGACGACGCAACGGGGACAGTCTGCGTCATGGAGGTGGCGAGGGTCCTCGCGAAGGAGAGGAAGCACCTGAAGCGGCCCATGCGGTTCATCCTCTTCGCCGCGGAGGAGATAGGCCTCTACGGGAGCAGGGCGTACGTGAAGGAGCACCCCGACGAGATGGAGGACATCAGGTTCATGCTCAACTTCGACGGTGCGGGCCGAGCGGGCCGGCAAGGCTTCGGGCTACATGGCTGGCCAGAGCTGGAGCCGTTCTTCTACGGGATCGCAGAAGCTGTCGGCATAGAGATACCCGTCAGCCAGGGGGTGAGCCCCTACAGCGACCACTGGCCATTCCTGCTCAAGGGTGTGCCCACCGCCACGATGGGCGACCCGGAGGAGGCGCGCAGGAGGGGAGGCAGGGGATACGGTCACACGATGCACGACACGGTGGACAAGGTCGATCTGAGGGTCCACAGGGAGTGCGTCGCGAACTCCGCACTCGCGGCCTTGAGGATCGTCAACTCGGACGATTGGCCTGCGAAGCACAGGAGCCAGGACCAGATCGAGAAGCTTGTGGAAGAAAAGGGCTATAAGGACACCTTATCGCTGGGCGAGAAGCTGAAGAACTACCTGTCTGAGAGGAGGGGCCGGCTCAGGCCGGAGGCCAGAGCGTACCTGGACAGGCTGACAGCGACCTGGGAGGAAGCCGTCTAAGCCGTCCACGTGAAGAAGAACCCTACTTCTTCGTGAAGACCGCCACAAGATCGGCCAGCTCACCCGACAACGTTTTCGGACCGTGGGCCACTTTCTGGCCCCTGAGAAGGTCTTCGAAGGTCTCCCTCTCCCTAACTAGGGCGGATTCACCGTTTTTCACGAGCACCTCGGCCGCCCTCGGCCTTGAGTTGTACTGGGAGCTCATCGAGAAGCCGTACGCCCCGGCGTTCAATATCGCCAGCAAGTCGCCTTCTGAGATCCTGGGCAACTGGCGGTCCACCGCAAAAACGTCCCCCGACTCGCACAATGGGCCGCAGACATCGCACTCACACTCGGATGGAAGGTTTAGCCTGTTCGCGACCAGTATGTGATGGTACGAGCCATACATCGCCGGCCTGACGAGCGTGTTGAAGCCGGCGTCGACCCCGAGGAACCTCTTGTAAGGCGTAACCTTCACCGTGTTGACCTTGGTCAGGAGGACGCCTGCCTCGGCCACCAGGTACCTCCCGAGCTCCAGCCAGAGCTCGGGCTCGCCTAGACAGTGCTCAGACAACCTCTTTTTGAACAGCCCAACAACGACCTTTGAGAACGTTTCGACGTCCATCCCTTCCTCCCCCGGCCTGTAGGGAACCCCCATACCGCCGCCGATATCAACGAACTCGAAGTCGACCCCGAGGACCCCATGGGCTCTACCGGCCACGCTCAAAAGCCTCTCTAACGCCTTCACGTAGGGGTCGACATCGTTTATCCCAGAGCCTATGTGCATCTGGATTCCGAAGCGGTCCACGCCTGCGTCCTCTGCGATCTCGTACGCCCTGATCGCTTCATCCCCAAAGAGGCCGAACTTGGAGTTCACGCCGCCGGTTTTGACGTGACCGTGGTGTCCTGCGCCTAGCTTTGGGTTAACCCTCACCGAAAGTCGATCCGGCGTGGTTATATGGAGCAGCCTCTCCAGCTCGGAGATCGAGTCTATGTTGATTGTGACGCCGGACTCGATCAGGTATTCGAGCTCGTCGTTGCGAACGCTCGTGCCGGTATAAAGGATCTGCCCTGGTTCGAAGCCTGCTTTGAGCGCCAAAAAGACCTCTCCCGGGCTGACCGCATCCAGACCCAAGCCCTCCTCGCGCAGGATCCTGAGGACGGACAGGTTTGAGTTGGCCTTGGTGGAATAGAGCACCTTGACCTTGCCGTAGTTGTGAGATAGTGCTGCCAACAATCTTCTGTACTGTCCCCTTATCTTGGACTCGCTCACTACGTACAACGGTGTATCGAACTCGTCGGCGAGATCCGTAGTCGAGACTCCGTCGATGTGAAGTACCCCGCCAATGTTTTCAAGCGGGCTCTTGATCATCCCGGAGTTGGGAGGCAGCAGACGCACCTCACTTTTCGCTACGGCAGTATGCTCATCGAAGAGGTGAAGGACCCCTGATCGGCACCGTTTGGCCTAAGATATTTCTGGTAGATCGCAAGGAGGGTGTGTGGGTTGAGGTCGTGCCTCATGCAGATGCCCTGTCGTGGATCGATGGACACTACCTGGAAGCCGAGGTGCTCGTAGAACTGCCTGAGGCGCCTCCCCTTCTCGTCCTCATCCTCGGTGAAGAGCACCGCGGAGGCGTAGCCGACATCGTAGGAGTAGAGCAGCGCCAGGGAGACCAGCGTTGAGCCGACCCCCCTCCCCTCCACGAGGGTCGCAGCGGTGTCCATGAAAAATGTCGACTTCTCGGAGTCCTCGCTGTACCCGTACAGGAAGGCGATGGGGCGGCCCCCCAACGAGACGAGGAAGAGCACGAAGCCCTCTTTGCCGATGCGGTCCCGGAGCTCCTCTACGCTGTACTGAAGCTCTGGCCTGAACTTCTCGTGGTCGATCATCGTGACAGTCTTGACCAGACGGTCGTCTGCGCCAACGTCTACTCCTATCTTGCATTGCTCGCCCAGCACGGCGCTCAGCTTCTCCTCAGACGCCCTCAGGGCATCCTCGAAGAAGGGGACCTGCTCTCCCAAACCTCGATTCCCCTATTTCAGGTTGTAACGCCTCACGGCGGCGTCGATCACCCGCTTCACCATCCAGTCGAAGTCCTTGCCGAGGGCGTAGACCATGAACGGATAGAAGCTCAGGCCGTCCTCCCTGGTCGTGTCGTAGTCTATGCCGGGCAGCGGGT
>CAZPMB010000019.1:0-6208 GCA_964587735.1 uncultured Candidatus Bathyarchaeia archaeon
GCCGGTTTCCGGCGCTGGGGGCAAGCTGCGCGGCTTTCAGGATCTCCATGAGGTCTTCCCTAGGGATTTCTAGGGGTTTGTACTTCCTTACACTCCTCCTGGTCCTGATTGCTTCCAACATGTCCATGATGGATCAGGGTATAACGTCCAGCGTACCTCATATCCTGAACGATGTGTCGAGAAGCGTTTTAACTAAAAAACCGATTGGACTTGGATTCACTCCTGCGGAGTTTTCCTCTCCTTGGGCTGACTCCTGAGAAGTTCCCTGATCTCTCTCAGCGTGATCAGTATCTCGTCGTCGAGGCCCGGGCCCCTGGGAACCGGCTCCTCCCTCGGTGGGACGACCTCGGTCGCCACGGTGTACGGCCCCCTGAACTTTCTCAGCTCGTTCAGGATGAAGTCGCGTACCTCCTCATAGAAGGTGATGCCCTCAAGCTTCTCCTCGGGCCCCGTTTGGCTGCTCCCTGAATACCCCGCCGTCTCTATGTGGACCGAGCCTATTCCGAAGAGCCTGTCGAAGGGCCCTGCGTTGCTTGAGATGTTCGTTATCGTCCTGAAGGGCACGTGCTTCCGGGTTACGGTCATAACACCCTTCTTGACGTAGATCTCCGGCATCGTCTCCCCGCTCTCCGCCTTTACTGAGTACTCGATGCTCCTGGAGTAGAACGGAATGATGATCAACGCGGGGATCAGCCAGATCAGGTTCAAGCCAATCGTCCAGTAAGTCAAGGGGCCGACCCAGTCGTTTATGAGCCCAGTGGCGCTGGGATACTTCACCGGGTCGAAGAAGGACACCATGAAGGCAACTGAAATGAACGTGAAGAAGAGTCCCAACCAAACCAGCAGGACCGCCGCCACGGACTGGAACAGCATCTTGTGCATGAAAGCCCTGGAGGGCTTGAATATCTTCCCGCTCGAGATCCTCTCGATCGGGGGCTTTATGACCTTGACACCAACCTCCTTACCCAAACCTAATCATCCTCCTCCCTTCTCCTGTAACGCGGGGTCTCCTTCGCCGCGAGCTTGTTGAAGATCGTGATGGACTGCTGGGTCATTGGGAGCCCTTTCTCATCCGACCTCAACTCAATGTTGTACTCCCCGATAATAACATCCAAGGCCTCTCTACACTCGGCCTCCTTCGGGCAATCTGGGCATAGCTTACCCGCATAGGAGTCGTGCCTATACCATACGATGACGCCAAGCTTTTCGGTATATACTATGTATACCGGGGAGTTCGCCTGGTAATCGAAGCCTATGAGGAGCCCTTTGTAGTCGAGGAGGCTCTCGACCTCCAGGCGGTGGCTCCCCGCGTGTTCCATCAGCGCCTTCTCTATCTTCTTTCTGGCCCTGTTCAGCACCCTGGAAACGTACGCTGGGCTCCAGTCCTCGCCCTCGCGTCCCTCCGCGATCGCGCCGGTTGGACTCCCCATCTGGAATTCCCGCCAGACGATCGCTTCCTGATCCGAGAGCAGGCCCATGTCCTTTTCACCGCGTTTTAATACCATACCCCTCATGGGGCATGGGTATATTTTACACAAAATATTGGTAAAGATTTACATATAAACTTTTCTATATTAGTCAATAATTTGGTAAAAATTTACCTAGGAATTCACTAAGTCGGTTTTCTCAACACAATCGCCGTTATAGGGACTTACTCACGCCCTATTGTATGATCTTCCATCAGTTTTTATTCGGCGTCCTGTGTTTGATGCATTGGTTGAGTGCCACATTGGACGAAAGGCTCGCGAAGATCGCCATAGGATTGGCCCTGGAAAGCGTGATCACCCACAAGGGCGATGCGGAGGAACTGGCCTCCCTTTACTCCAACCCGGACCCGGTGCTAATGAGGGAGACCCACGACCGGCTCATCGAGTCCGACGACCACTACGAGAGGGAGGCGGCGATATGGCTTGAGCCGGGGCTTAGCATGGGGCCGCTTAAATCGGACCCTCGAACGTTGGCTGGGGAGATGAGGGAGATGGAGTTCGTTCTGGGCACTATCATCGGCCGGTCAGGGATGGCCCAGAGGGAGGTGAACTACTGGATGGACTACATCGCCAACGCTCACCAGTTCATCGCGGACGGGTTCTGGATCGACGCCAAGATCTTCCTGAGCCATGCGATACAGTCCTCCCGAGCCGCATCCGTCGAGGAGTTGAAATCAGATCCAGGCTTCAGCTACGAGGTGGAAACACTCCAGAGGGCAACGGTGAGCTACTTCGATGAGATGAAGGACTACCCGCTGACACTAAACATTCTGGAGGAGAGACTCGACCCGATACTGCAGGTACAGGAGACGATGCTCGCTCTGATGAGGACCCACGGCAAGTCGGTATATTCAGACGAGGCCGGCATTGCCCGTCAGATCGTCCATCGATTGAGCTCGGCCATGCGGCATATGATGCAGGTTGAAAAAAGTCGGGACGCGAAGCGAGAGCTAGGCCTCGCCCTTGAGCAGCTGGGGAAGTGGCTGGGTGAGACGGAAGACGGGGTAGCAAAGGCCGAGATGGAAGCCCACAGCCGGAGGATTAGAGCCGCAGCCAACATGTTATAGAAGCTTGTGTGCTCCAATCTGGATAGGAATCAAAACCCATACACGACCTGCAGAGCCTTTCAGCCTTCTAATCCTATTCATTTATCAGACCTGAATGCCAGCCACTAGGAGTATCTTCACTGGCGATCTGGCCTCTGATGAGGGAACCAGCTGGGCTTCTTCCCCTTTACTATGGATGGCTCAACGTGGATCGTGAGGGAGACCTCGGGAAGCTCCGCCCTCAGCTCCTCCTCAAGGTGGTCGGTCAGGTCGTGGGCTTTCTCAACCGTCAAACTTGCGTCAACGGAGAGGTGTAGCTCTGCGAAGACCTTGTCGCCGCTCCGCCTTGTCTTAACGTTGTGGAAATCGATGTACTGACTCTTGTGGCGCCCGATCACCTCCATTATCTTAGCCTCCTCCTCAGGGCAAGAGTAGTCCATCAGCCCCCCGGAAGCCTTCAGCGTGAGCCTCAGGCCGATCCTGAAGACAAGGGCCGCGACGATTATGGCCAGCACAGGGTCCATGAAGCTCCATCCAGTGAAATTGGCGACCAAGAGCCCGGCGATCACACCGATGGATGAGATGACGTCGGAGAGGAGGTGTTTGGCATCTCCCTCGAGCGCAAGAGAGCCCGTCTCGCCGGCGGTGCGGGACAGGAACCAGGAGAGACCCCCGTTGAGAGCTGTGGCGAGGAAGGAAACCCCTAAAGCGAGGCCCAGGCTCTGCAGCTCCACGGGCTTGAACAGCCGCCTTGCGGCGGCTTGGACGATTAAGAAGGCGGCGATTAGAACGAGGACGCCCTCTACGAATGATGATACGTTCTCGACCTTCTGATGCCCATACTGGTGGTTCCGATCCGCTGGCATCTCAGAGATGCGGACGGAGAAGAGCATGAGCGCAGAGGCGGCGATGTTCACGATGGACTCCAGCGCGTCGGAGAGAAGGGCCACGGAGTCCGATATGAAGTAGGCTAGGAGCTTGATGCCGAAGATGGCGAGACCGCCTATGACGGCCGTTATGGCCGCCCTCTGCTTCACCAGTACCAGATGGGTTTACAGACCTTACTTTTAGACATTTCCTTCTTTTAGACAGTCGCTTCTGAGAAGCTTCCTATGAACGCCCCCCCTCAAAAAAAAGGCTCTAACGACGTAACTGGCGATAAAGCTGTAGCAGATAGCAAATCGTCACAATGTGGAAATTGATTTTAATCTATACGCCTTTTTAAGCTCTTAGACATAATTGTTCAACAGATAACGCCATAAATAGGGTCGTTTTCAACCAAAACGAGGTATATGTTAACAGCATTCCGAATGCTTTTCCATAATAAACATCTTTTCAAGTAAAATCAACGGCTCGATCGTTTCGAAATCAGATACAAAGAGGGGGCAGACAA
Source organism: uncultured Candidatus Bathyarchaeia archaeon (assembly GCA_964587735.1). Classification (GTDB taxonomy): domain Archaea; phylum Thermoproteota; class Bathyarchaeia; order TCS64; family TCS64; genus CAZPMB01. The sequence goes on from CAZPMB010000019.1 coordinate 3,927, forward strand.
CTCCCCCTCACAATCGGCTCTCGCGCGCCATCCGCTCTCCATGCCCCCTTCTGTTTCCACCTCCTCCCTGCTCTATTTCTACATATAGAGCAGATATAAGACTTCTCTAACAATTTAGGGAAAGAATAAATATTAAATAGCAATATAAAACGTTTTTTCACCAATTTTAGGAAAAATCCGTTCTCTTACTTGAAAAAACCTTCGTGACACGATCCACTTTTACCATTCTTGGAAGTTAAAAACTGATTCTGAAAAATGGATGTTGGGCGAGCGATAAGCGGGTATCCTATGTGCACAGGGGAGCATAATATTTCCCGAGGTAGAGAGTCAGTTGACGAGCCAGCAATGGCTGTCGGGCTCCGAGAATCGCCCGTCGAGTATGTTCATCGCCTTGCACCCGCCCTTGCACCTCGAGAAGTACCCGCATCGCTGGCAGACCTCGTTGACGTCCTCCCGCATCAGGCTCCTGAAGAAGTTGAAGAGCCTCGAGTTCTCCCAGATCCACGTGAGGGGCCTCTCCCTGACGTTGTCCTCGGCTAGCTGCCAGATGTGGGAGCAGGGGTAGACGTAGCCGTCGTGGGTAACCCCTGCGAAGCTTTGGCCGGCGCTGCAGGACCCGTCCTCGCAATGCTGTTCGGGCGCTCTGGCGTTCGGGTCGAGCACGAACTGGAAGTAGAACCCGCCGAGCTCCAGCTTGGAACCCTTTGCCTCGCCCACGAAAAAGCCCGTTACCCACTTAGTCATCTCAGGGGTTAGGCTCAGCTCCATGCGGTGGAGGCCCCCCCTCCCCACCGGGAAGAACGGCTGCACCCTGAAGCTCTTCGCCCCCAGCTCCTCTGCGAGCTTGAGCAGATCCGGGATGTCCCTGTAGTTCAAGGCAGTCGCCACCGCGGCTACGGTGAAACCTATGCCGTACCTCCTCAGAAGCTCGATCTTGCCGATGGACCTCTCGAACGACCCCTGGCAGGCTCGAATCGCATCGTGGTACTTTGGCTTCGAGCCGTCCAGGCTCACCTGGACGTCCAGTTTGAGGCGCTTGATCTCGCCGATGTTATCCTCGTCTATGAGGAGCCCGTTGGTGACGAGCCCAACGACTAGCCCAAGATCAGTCGCGTGGGCCGCCAGTTCGAAGAAGTCCTCCCTCAATAGGGGCTCACCTCCGCTCAGGCCGACCGCCTTAACACCCATCTCAGCAGCTGTACTGATCAGGTTCTTCCACTTGTCTGTCGAGAGCTCCCGGCCGAGCCTCTCGTTCGCGCTCACAGAGCAGTGGATGCAGTTCAGGTTGCATCGGTTCGTCAGCTCGAGGATCAGGTACTCGGGCGTGGGGGCCTCAACCTTCCTCACCTTGGATCGCCGCCAGACGAGCTGCCTGCACCCCTCCAGGTAGGAGATGTAATCGGGAACAGCCCTCTCCGCCTCGGCTTGATCCACGCCGACGGCCCTGCCGAACTCCTCCACAACCTCGTCGATGCTCCTCGCTCCGTCGCAGAGCCAGGTGATGTAGGCCGCCGACTCGTTGAGCTCGTAGCTCTTCCCAGTTAGGCCGTTGAAAACCGAGATTCTACCGTCCGGTTCCCTTCGTGGAGTAAAAAATGAGAAGGGGACGGAGGCTCCGCGCAAGAGCTACTTCTCCTGCTGCTTTGGCTGCCAGATCTTGTCCATGGGGTCCTTCTTGCCCGTCTTATCAGAGGGGTTTTTCGATGGTGCCCAGACGGATCCGTTGACTACTATCTTGCAAACGTCGCCGGTTTTGGGATCCTTCGGTGGCTCGGGTGGCTTCCAGACGGCGTCCTGGTGGACGATGTTGCAGACCTTGTTCGTCTTGGGATCCTTAGGCCTCTCAGGGGGCTTCCAGACGGTGTTGTTCACGACTATGCTGCAGTCACCGCCCGTCTTGGGATCCTTGGGCCTCTCTGGCTCGGACGGCTTCCAGACAGTTCCCTGGTGGACGATGTTGCAGACCTTGTTCGTCTTGGGATCCTTAGGCCTCTCAGGGGGCTTCCAGACAGAACCGTTGACCTCGATGCTGCACACTTTACCGGTCTGGGGGTCCACGGCCCTCTTGGGGGGCTCCCCGGGCTTCCAGACCTTGCCCCCGCTGACGGCGCTGCAAGTCTCGCCCGTCTCAGGGTCCTTCGGCCTCTCGGGGGGCTTCCAGACGACGCCGTTAACGACGATGCTGCAGTCCGCTCCGGTCTCGTCCTTCGGCCTCTCGGGCTCTGACGGCTTCCAGACCTTGCCCCCGCTTACGGCGCTGCAAGTCTCGCCCGTCTCAGGGT
>CAZPMB010000019.1:6308-23952 GCA_964587735.1 uncultured Candidatus Bathyarchaeia archaeon
GGCTTCCAGACCTTGCCCCCGCTTACGGCGCTGCAAGTCTCGCCCGTCTCAGGGTCCTTCGGCCTCTCGGGAGGTTTCCACACGCTGCCCTCCACAACGATGCTGCACTCCTGGCCCGTCTTGGGATCCCGCGGCCTCTCCGGAGGCTTCCACACAGCGCCTTGGTGGACGATGCTGCAGACCTCCCCCGTCTCGGGGTCTACAGGCCTCTCGGGCGGCTTCCATACGCTCCCCTCGAATGAGATACCACACGTCATTTTGGCCCCCGACTCCACCGGCAGGGACGGCTTTCTGAGGCCCGTCGCAAGCTTGACGATGGAGTAGACGCCCGATAGGGCGAGGAGGCCGACAGCGCCGTAAATCAACGTGGGAATATACTGTACGGGTATCAGAAAGGACGAGACGGTGAAGGTGAACTCCGTCGGCTTGTCCACGGTGAGCTGACTGGTGGTCAGCGTCACGGGGAAGCCAAATATGCTCATCTCCACCCTGACTCGGTAGCTGCCTGGAGCGAGATAGGTGTCGGCCGAACCCTCGGACCCGGTTATGATCCTCTGCTCAACGACACCAGCGTCGGATTCTATTGACACGATGATGTTCTTGACCGCCCCATGGGTCGCAGCGTCGACAACCTTTATGGTGAGAGGCTGTTCGCCCACCTGGGCGAACGCGGCAGAAGAGACGGCAAATGCTAGTGCGAACGCCAGAATCACTAACAACAGCATGCTTGAGTGAATATTCTTCATGATGGTAACTTGATACCAGCCATTGTCAATAAATAATTTATTATCTTAAAATTCATTTTCGGCAGCCTCGACGGATCCGTCCCAGGCTCTCGACGTGTTGAGCCCAATGAGCACAGGAACTTGACCCTGGCCAAGGAAAGGCAATATCGATTTCATCGCTATGTACTGTGCCATTTCAGCCGCCTCCTCAGAATGGATAGTTTTTAACACAACGTTACGTCTTTTTTAGGTAGGTGTCTAGCGGCAGGATCAAACAATGTTCAGGGGTCGATTAAGCTTTGGGGGCAGGCTCGTGATCGTGCTCGCCCTGGTGTGCATACTCTTCGTCTCGGGTTTCAGCTATCTATACTTTAGTAGGCTCACCGTGTTTGAGAGGAACCTCATCGGCGTTATCCGCGTCGATGGCACGATCACCTCGACTGAGGGGACAGGACGCATCACCGCTGCCATCAGCCAGGCCATGCACAACTCTAGCGTCAAGGCGGTGGTGCTCAGCATAGACTCACCCGGCGGATTCGCCCACCTCGTCGAGCAGGTGTACCTGGACGCCCTCGCGCTAGGGGAGCGGAAGCCCGTTGTCGCCTCCGTCGTGACAGCCCTTTCCGGGGGATACTATATCGCTGTGGCTGCGGACTACATCTACGTCCACCCGACCTCGATGGTCGGCAACGTGGGCGTCATCGGCGTTGCTCCCGACAACCTCCTGCCCTCGGAGAAGAACCTTGAATCCGGGCCCTACAAGGCCTCTGGCTTCTCCAGGCTGCTCTTCCCCTTCAACCTCAGCCACGCCCTCGACAGCTTCGTCGGGGCCGTGGAGGAGGGCAGGGGCGACCGCCTGAAGCTCTCTCCGGTCGAGCTGAGGAGGGGGATGATCTACATGGGGAGCGAGGCCATCAACGCAGGGCTCGTCGACGAGATCGGGTCGCTGCAGAGGGCGGTTCAGCACGCCGCCGAGGAGGCAGGGCTTGTCGCCTACACCGTGACCGAAATACGGCCCGGCGCCGGGACGACTGGTGGGGCCTCGTCGCTGAGCAACCAGACGAGCGTGCCTTGGAGGGAGATGACCCTGGCCACCCTCAACTATCTCAACCCGCCTCCCGCCCTCTACTACATCTACCTGCCTCCAAACGCCTATCAGTACGGACAGGAGGTTGTTATCTCAACGGCCGGGGGCAACGCCTCTGCGCCGCGGGCGACGGGAAAGGGGCAGGCCGTCGTCGACCTCTCCCACGGGAACAAGGTTTCAACGGCGGTATTCAACCTGCTCTCGGCCGAGCTTGCGATGAGGGGAGTCTACACAGGCTACGGCACATCTTGGAACGATGTCGAGGCTGCGCTGAAATCGGCTGCATGCCTGATAGTGGCTGCCCCAACCCAGCCCTACTCGAACGACGAGCTCAAGGCGATAGAGGGCTTCGTGGGAAAAGGGCGGATGCTCCTCCTCTTCTTCGACCCGTCCTCGGAGTTCGTGGACGCCTCGACCATGCTCGGCCCAATGAACTCCCTCGCCAACAAGTACGGCCTCGCATTCGGCTTGGGATACCTCTACAGCGAGGGGGAGTACTACGGCCTCTACAGGAACATCTACGTCCGGGCGTTCGCCAACACCTCAATCACCCGAGAACTGGATACCATCGTCCTCTTCACCGCAACCTACCTCTACCACACCGACAGCGACGCAGCCTGGACATCGGATGACGCCTACTCGTCAGTGGCGGAGAGGAGGGGCAGATACACCCCCATCTCCGTCATATCGAAGGGCAACAGCACGGTAGCGGCCTTCGGGGACATCACCTTCCTAGTTGAGCCTTATGCTTACGTCGAGGACAACTACAGGCTTGTCATGAACATCGTCTCCGCGATCGCCGATGTGGAGGTCCCCATCGTTGAGGAGGAGGAGAAGGCGTACAACATCACGAAGCCGAACCTTCCCGTCGGAACGGTGAAGCTCTTCAGGGAGCGAGTCGACGGGGATGAGAACGATCTCAGGTGGATCAGGACGAAGGATAACGAGACAAGGGTCGAGAGGCCAGACCGGGTCACGGTCTACCACGAGGACGAGAATGGGAACACTGTATCGTGGGAGTCGGACGGGATGGTTCAGGTGTACGACAGCCCGCTTTCGGACCTGCCATATCCTCTACATGAGGGGAAGGGCTGGGCGTACAGGGTCGGCTACAACCTGACCTACAACGCGAACACGTTCCGAGGGGTCTTGGAGGGATCGGGCAAGGTCATCGGCTTCGAGGACGTTGAGGCCGGAAAAAACGAGCGCTTCTTCTGCGCAAAGCTCCTGCTGAGGGAGAAGGACGAGCTCCAGAGGTCCGGACAGAACCTGACGGTGGTGTCCTCAGAGTACATTTGGGTGTCCCAAGAGGCCGGCCTGGTGAAGGATGAGGCCGACGTGGCTTACTACGTCGACGGACAGCTCGCCTTCGAAGAGGAGCGGAGCCTCATCCTAGTTACCATAGATAAGGGCCAAGGGTAGGCCTTCCACCATCGGTTCTGTGGCCTCCAGCCCCTGCGGCCGGATCCTAACCTCCCCTGGCAAGCTCATGGATCAGGGCGAGGTATACCCGGGCCTGGGAGACGAGGGAGTCCACGTAGACGAACTCGTTAGGACCGTGGGCATGTTCACCCTTAGGCCCGAAGCCGACGGTCTGTATCCCGGCGTACCTGTAGAAGCGCCCGTCGGTGCCGCCCGCCCACTCGACGAACAGCTCTGGCTCAGAGCCGAGGGCGGCGGGCACGGCGCGATAGAAGGCCTTCACCAGTTCGGTCTCAGGGTCCGTACAGCTCGGTGGAGAGTAGATGTATTTTCCGCCTTCGTCCCTCCTCGCCTCCAGCTCCCACCTCCAGTCTGGGTCGCCCCTCCCGGCCTCGCTGAGGGCCCTTGTCACATCCGCTACGACGGTCTCGGGGTCCTCGCCGATTATCAGGCGCCTGTCCACCCCCACGACACACTCGTCGGGCACCTGGTTTGGGACTGTGCCCGCCTGGATGCTGTTTACGCTGAGGACCGGATGCCCAATCCAAGGGTGATACCTGTCTATCGGCCTCTCGAGCGAGAGTATCCCCTTCGCCGCCTTCGCTATGGCGTTGATACCCTCAGTCCTAGCGTAGGCCGTGTGGGTCGACCTCCCCCTGAACCTTATGCTGAAGCCGAAGGAGCCCCGCTCCGCGATGCGGACCTTCAGGTTGCTCTTCTCCCCGACGACGACGTAGTCGGGCCTCCTGAACCCACCGTGCTCCATCTCCCCCAGCAGGAGGCGGGTTCCCTGCACCCCTCCCTTCTCCTCGTCCGGGACGAGCTGGGCACCGACGGCAATTCCTAGCCCAACCCTGTCGAGGATTTCGAGAACGTGCATTATAACGGCGCAGGACGCCTTCATGTCACTGGCACCCCGGCCGTAGAGCCTCCCCCTATCGATGAAGGGGTCGAATGGGTCGTGGGCCCAGGTTTTCGGGTCCGCTATCGGAACAGTATCCAGGTGGCCGTTGAGTACGAGGAAGGGGTTCGCATCGGGGTTCAGGGTCGAGAGGACCACGGGGCGAGCCTCGGAGCCCCTTAGCTCGACGGGGAGCACCGACTCCTCCATGAGGACCTTTGCCCTGTGCATTACCTCGCGCTCCTCCCCCGTTACGCTGGGGACCCGAATGAGCTCCTCGGCCAGACTTGTAATCCTACCTTCATCTACGAGAGAGAACGCCTTCTTCAAATCGAACTTGCCCGTGATTCTCACGTGTCCTACTGTTGCCTCAGATCTATATTACGGGGCAGGGTGGAGGACGCCGAGGGCCACGGCCCTTTTGGCCCCCGTCGCCCTCGGTACGCTCGACGGGTTGCAGCAAACGTACTCATTCGCTAGAATGGCCATGAGAACCGCCTCCTTTGCCTCGCCCGGGAAGCCCAGCTCCTCGTACTCGAGGACTGGGACGGGGTCGAGCCGGGCAGAGAGGGCCTCAATGATGTATCGGTTTCTGGCCCCGCCTCCCGAGACATAAACTTCATCAATGGCGCACCCCATTGGGAGAAGGCGCTCGTAGGCCCCTGCGATGGACTCCACGGTGAGGGCTGCAGCCGTGGCAACGAGGCTCTCAAAGCCGATGCCCAGCTCCTCCGCCCTTCGAATGACGGTTTCGGCGAAGGCTTCGCCGAACTCCTCCCTGCCTGTAGTCTTCGGCGGTGGCCTATCGAAGTATTGGTACTCAAGGAGCTCGCCTAGGAGGCCGGCGTCCACAGTTCCCTTCGATGCAATAAGCCCGTCCTCGTCGTATCCGAGGCGCCCTCGGGTGTGGTGGCTGACCACTGCATCGATAACCATGTTTCCTGGCCCCGTGTCGAAGGCCACGATGTCATCGATTGTGGCGCCGGCCCGGATGTAGGTGAGGTTGGCTATGCCCCCGATGTTCTGGAGGACCCTGCTCTTGGTCGGGTGGCTGTGGAGGATGTAGTCCATGTATGGCGTCAGTGGGGCGCCCTCCCCTCCCGCTGCGATATCGGCCTTCCTGAAGTCGGCGACCGTCGTCACGCCCGTCCTCGCCGCTATTACGGCGGCCTCTCCGACCTGGAGGGTCGACCTCGTTCTGTAGCCGAAGGCGTCCCTCGGTTTGGGCATGTGGTGGATGGTCTGCCCGTGGGAGCCAATGAGGTCTATCTCATCGAGGGTCAATCCGCACTCGTCCACGGCTCTGATGGCACACTCTGCGAAGAACTCGCCAAGGACGAAGTTCATCTCGCAGACCTTGTCGACGGTCGACGTATCCGGGCTGAACAGGTCGAAGACGGCCTCCCTGAGCTCCTTGGGGTATTGGTAGGTACCGAAGCCGACGACCTTGAGCCTCGTGTCGACGCTCGAACCCGCTATCTCGGTGACCGCCGTGGAGACGCCGTCGGCTGAGGTGCCCGAGATGAGGCCGACGATCCTCCGAGTAGCTTTCCGCCTGAGCCCCTCAAGACGCGTGCCGTCCATATCCGAGCCTACCCCCTCTCGTACACGACCCTGCCGCCAACCATGGTCATGAGGACATTGAAGCCGCCGTCTAGGACCACCAAGTCCGCGTCCATCCCCGGTTCAAGCCGGCCCTTCCTGTCCGCCAATCCGGCGACCTTCGCAGGCGTCGTTGAAGCCATCTCGACTGCCTCGGCGATGGTTAGGCCTGTCCTCCCCACCGCCTCCCTCACCGCATCCGAGAGCCTGATGGCGCTTCCAGCCGGGGCTCCCGAATCGAGTAGGCATCGACCGTTCAGAACATGGACTCTCTCGTCCCCGAGGCTGTAATCGCCGTCGGGGAGGCCCGCCGGCGGGATTGAGTCCGAGACGAGAGCCGTCTTCTGGGCCCCTTTCAGCCTCGCCGTGAGGCTCAGGGAAGCCGGATGAAGGTGAACGCCGTCGGCGATGAGCTCCACGCAGACCCTCGGGTCCGCCAGCGCTGCTCCGACGGCTCCTGGCTCTCTGTGGTGGAATGGGCGCATTCCGTTGAATAGGTGAGCGGCGTGCGTCAGGCCCGACTCGACCGCCGCCATCATCTCCCCGTAGGTAGCATCGGTGTGGCCCGCTGAGGGCACTACCCCCTTTGAGCTGAGCCAGGCAACCGCCTCGAGCGCCCCGTCCACCTCGGGCGCCAGAGTCACGATCTTCAGCGCCGCGCCAGCCTCCCTGTACACCTCCTCAAGCTCTTCTTTGTTAGGCCGGCGGATGTAGTCCGCGCTCTGAGATCCCCTATACTTCGGGTTGATGTAGGGCCCTTCCAAGTGTAGGCCGACTACCTCAGCTCCTTCTACGCCTTTTTCATCCGCCCCTCTGACGGCCCTTGCCGCTGCCAGGGTCTCTTCCCAAGGGGCGGTGTAGGTGGTCGCGAGAAATGAAGTGACGCCGCCCGCTGCGAGGAAGAGAGAAAGGCGGTTCAGGCTGTCATCGGACGCGTCCATGACATCATGGCCGCCGCCACCGTGAACGTGTAGGTCCACAAGGCCTGGGGCCACGATGCCGTCACGGAAGTCCATGACCCAGCCATGAGCGCCACTGTTGTCGGGTCCAACTTCGGTGATCTTTTCCCCCTCAATTATCACCTGGCCCCGATGGATGACCCTGTGGGGTGTCACGAGTGTGCCTTTGATGATCGTGGTTTCGGGCACCTCAGCCCCCTCCATATAGGAGATGCATCTTCCTCAGGCCATCGAAGGCGCGCAGACCCTGCGCCCAACCCTCGACTATCTCCTCCACGGCGACGCCTCGGCTCAGGTTCTCCCTGGTCTTGTCGGTGCCGGCAAGCAGGTCGAAGTGGCGTCTTCTATCGTAGCTTGGAGGGAGCCATCTGAAGTCTCCTGGCCAAAGGCTCAGGGCGGTGGCCAGCATGTGAAGGCCGGTTTCAACTGGCTCGTAGCGATCCCTATCGATGACGTGTACTTGGACACCCCTGCAGCGTTCGCCGGTGTACTTCGAGAAAACGGGCATGAAATGGCAGGCCCTGAATCGGACACCGCCAAGCCCTAGCTCGTTCATAGCCGAAGACCATCTTGGGCCGTCCATCCAGGGAGCGCCGACGACCTCGAACGGGCGAGTCGTGCCCCTCCCCTCGGAGATGTTTACCCCCTCGAACAGGCAGGTGCCCGGATAGACGATGGCGGTTTCAAGGGTCGGGATGTTCGGCGACGGCTGGACCCAGGGAAGCCCCGTATCGTCGAACCACATCCCCCTGCTCCAGCCCTCCATCTCGACGACCTCCAGCCCGGCCCCTATCTCCTCGTTCAACAAAAGGGCTAGCTCCCCGATCGTCATTCCATGGCGGATGGGGAGTGGGTTGAGCCCCACGAACGAGGCGAACTCCGATTCGAGTGCGTTCCCCTCTGTTTTTATGCCGTTTATCGGGTTCGGGCGGTCGAGCACGATCATGTTGATCCCGTTCTCGGACGCCGCCTCGAGGGCGTAGACCATCGTCGAAGCGTATGTGTAGAAACGCGCGCCAACGTCCTGGATATCGAAGACTAGGACATCGACGCCACGCAGCATCTCCGCCGTCGGCTTCCTGACCTCCCCGTAAAGGCTATAAACGTGCAGGCCGGTGACGGCGTCTACATAGGAGCCGACGTTGATCTCGTCCTGTACTTCGCCTCTCGCCCCGTGCTCTGGCCCAAAGACGGCTGCGACCTCTACATCGGGGTGGCTGTGAAGGCCATCCAGCGTGGGGGTAAGGTCGCTTGTCACCCCTGTCGGGTTCGTTATGAGCCCGACCCTTGAGGAGCCGATGTACACCTCTGGATCCTCAAGCAGTACGTCGACGCCGGGCCTCACCCTCGGACTCATCGAGAAACGCCCCTGTACGCCTTTCCTATCGCCCTCCAGACCTCGCCTGAGTCTCCGGACTCAAGGATGCTCCCCTGCCCGCCCCTGTATGGCCACGCGAAGATCGAGTCAACGCCCAGGTCAGCCGCGATCCTCGTGGCGTCCTCTATCTCCGACTCCCTTCCGCTAGGGACTAGGAAGGCCTGGAGCCAGAGCTGCGAGCGTTTCCCGTGCCTGCCGGCCAGCTCAATAACTTTCCGACCAGTCGCCCTGAAGAACTCTAGCCCTTCATCTCTGTCCATGCCGGCGTGGAACCAGTATGGGTCAGCGGCGAGGACATCGACCTCAGGGATGGACGCAACCTTCCCCCATTCCGTTATGCCTATAAGGGGGCTCTGGGTAGGTAGGAGGCACGCAACTACGTCCAAGCTCGGGCTTGATTCCTTGACAGACTGCGAGAGCTCGTTGAGGAATCCGACCGCCCGACGCTCCCTGAAGGCAACGACATCTTGGGTGAGATCCCCGGGCATCGGCCCCCCCATCTCCTCCCCATACAGCCCCCTGCACAAGGGGCACCGGCAGGCCCAATCGGACTCGTACCAGTTGGCATAGTGAGGCTCGTCCCAGAAGAATCCGTCGACATCCGTCTCGGAGGCTATCTCGGTGATACTCTGCCTCAAGAATCGCCTGAATCCCCCATGGTTGAGACAGACCGCGTTGTAGGGCTTGCCCGACGCCGACACCTGCCTGTGCTCAGGCTCCCTCATGAGGAAGAGGCTAGGTGGCTCGCCCGCGAGCGTCTTGCCCCAGCCCCAGAGGTCGACGTACGCCCTGAGACCCCTGTCATGGGCAGCCTCTATCAAGCGAGCGACGCCCTTCCTCCAGAACCACCAGTCGAACTCGGATACGGCGAGGAGTACAGCGTTGCAGCCGTGATCCAGCATCTCGTCGAAGTCTAGGTCTGATCTATCGGCATATGCAACGCCGTAGTATGAGACTCCGCGCTCCGGGATCACTCTGACACCCCCATCTCTTTAAACGCCCTCCGAAGCGAGCCGCCCGTCTTTTTTAAAATCCGCACGGATTCACCGGGGCTCGCGCCGGTTCTTGCGATGATGACCGCTACCTTCACGTCCCCCCTGGCCCGGCCCAAAGCATCAGCAGCAGTCTCGCGTCCTACACCAGCGATCGAGGAGACGATTCCCGTTGCCCTCTCCTTGAGCTTCCTGCTCCTCGGCCGGACTCCCACCATGTAACCGTCGAAAACGTTGCCAAGCCTAATCATCGCCGCGGTCGTCAACGTGTTGAGGACGAGCTTCTGGGCCGTCCCCGCCTTCAGCCTCGTCGAGCCCGCCACGACCTCTGGGCCAACGTCAATTACGATCGGGATGTTGGAGAGCCCCCTGGCTTGTGCATCTGGGTTGCAGGTGATGAACACAGTCTTAATGCCCGAGCTTCTCGCCGTCCTCAGGGCACCGATGACAAATGGGGTCCTGCCAGAGGCCGACAGCGCTACAAGAACGTCTTGTTTGGAGAGCCCATGCCGTGCCAGCGCCTCTGCCCCGGCCGACTCGTCGTCCTCCGCCTCCTCCACGGATCTGAAAATGGCCTCCCGACCCCCGGCGATTATGGCCTGAAATGACCGAGGGGGCACGCTGAAGGTCGGGGGCATCTCGGCCGCCTCGACCACCCCGAGCCTCCCGCTAGTCCCAGCTCCTAGGAAGAAGACGCGGCCGCCTCTCAGAATGCAGCCCGCCACGGCCTCAACAGCTTCTGCAATTAGGGGCAATTGATCAGCGACTGCAGCGGGGACCCTCTGGTCCTCGGCGTTGATTACCCTAAGAACCTCATCGACTGGTTTCTCATCTATCCTAACTGAGGCCGGATTCCTCTCCTCTGTTTTTCCGCCCATCAACGATCTCCCTCCAGGGCTCTGCGGGAGGCAGCCACGCGCTCGAGGAGGGCCTCGTCGACCTCGACCCCCAGCCCCTGGAGCGCGAAAAGGACGGCCCCGACCTCCGGCTCAAACCTGGGGGGGATTATGCTGCATTCTGGGGCGGCCTCCTTCACAACCGACTCGAAGGACGACCTCAGAGGCTCTCCGAGGTTGAAAACGCCTCCCGAGGGAGCCACGTCGAACCCTCCTTCGAGCCCGAGCCTGCGTATGACAGATGAAACCGCGAGGCCGAGCTCCACACCGGCCTCCTGAAGGATCTTGAACGCCGTCCTGTCGCCCTCGTGGGCCGCATCGGCAACGACGGTCGCAAGGCCTGCGACCTCGGCGCTCCCCATCCCATCTCCGTAGACTCGGTCGACCAGTTCGCATGGGTCTTTGAGGCTCAGGGCTGACATCACCTTCTGGGAAAGCCTCGTGTCTGGCCCCCGGCCGTCGTAAGCCCTCAGGACAGCCGTCATCGCCCTCCTGCCGATGTCGTACCCGCTCCCCTCGTCCCCAATCCTCCAGCCCCAGCCCCCGGCCCTCACCAACCCTCCACCCTCATCCATTCCCAGGGCTATGGAGCCGGTCCCAGCGATGACGACAACACCCGGCCCGCAGCCCATCGCCCCATAAAGCGCTGCGACGGCATCAGAAACTATGCTGAGCCTGTCTGTGATGATCCCCTTTAGCCTGATTATAACGGCCTCACGTCCGGATGGCCTGTCGGTGCCGGCGATGCCCATGCATGCGGCCGCGAAATGTCTGATCCCGCATCGCCGCGAGGCCTCTTCAACGGCCTCCATGATCGCCCTTGCAGCGTTATCGGCGCCCGCGGTCAGCGGATTAGATGGGCCTCCTATCCCCCTTGCCAAGAGTCGGCCGGAGACCTCCGCGATCACGCACCTCGTCCCCGATCCGCCGCCGTCCAGTCCAAGGACGTGCCCCTCGCCCTCGACCAAACGTAAACCCCAGCCCTGAATTAGGGCTGGCGCCGCTTAAAACATGCGGGAGATTTCTCCATCGGCCTGGATGATCTCCGGCCCCGATCCGAGCGCCCATTCAGAGACTAGGTCTATGTTCTCTGCATACCTTCTGTCAAGGAGCCAGTAGTGACACCAGTCGTCTCTCCCCCTTATGCCCCTTCCCATCGCCTGGTTCGCGGCCCTGAAGGCGTCCATCGTGTACCACCTCCGGCCCAGACCCTCGTCGAGCCTGTCGTAATAACCGATTTGCGCACGGACGAGGGGGTCGCCGTAGTTGGCGTACGGGACGCCGACGAGGAAGATGCCCCGAGCCTGCCGCCCTGGGAAATTGGACCCCTCCGAGTTCCTCCCCCGGAAGACGCAGCAGAGAACCGCCCCGCCAGGAGTCACGGCAAATCGCTTGTACCTTGCCACCGTCTCCCTATTCGACCGGGCGTCGGCCCCCTCGATGAAGATGGGCTTCCCCCCGATGTTGAGCCTCCCCCTCCTGGCCTCGATTACGCCGTTACTACCCCATGCGTCGAGGCAGGAGCTCATGAACCCCCTCTGCGGAAAGAATATCAGCGCGCCGTTGTCCACGCCTTCGAGCTGGGAGGCGATGCTCCTGCCGATGCTCAGGATCATCTCCCCATTCCTCTCCCTGTACGTCGTCGTGACACGGGGGTCGACGACGGTCCTGATCTTCGCCGAGTTCTGTATAGGCCGATAAGCCCTTTTCTCTGCGTCTCTCAGGCCGAGGACATCGGCGAAGAGATCGAGGGGGGAGAGGGTCCCGGACATGATGAGGGCGCCGCCCGCCTCCTCAACAACGGGCCCGACGGCGAGGGCCGGGTCCATGCAGCGGTAATCCAACCCGTTCGACCCCCGCTGGTCCCTACGGTAGAGGGCGACGTATTTCTCCTTGCTGCTCCCGGAGACGAGGGCCAGGAAATTGACGACCCCGTTCAAATGGCTAACCGGTGTGTCGCCGAGCTGCAGCTTCAGGGCCCTGACCTTCTCCACGGCCTCTGCGTAGCGTTCGATGACGCTTGGGAGGTCGGCGCCGATGGCGAGCTCGAGGTCACGCTGCAGGGTCTCCGCCGGACGGAGGGTCGGAACCTCAGACGTGTGCTCCCTTATATGCCGGGCCAAACTCTTCAAGGGCTTCGTCGGAGTTCGGACCGCCTTCAGCTCCTCTGCGGCGGAGTCAAGGGTTGGCTCGGACAGCGTGTCGCTCATCGTCTCCTGCCCGACCTTGTCGAGGTTGTGCCCCTCGTCCAAGACGAGGACCCTCCCAGAAAGCTCAAGGTCTACGCTTGCCCTTACCTGACCGTCGAAGACATATGCGTAGGGGACCACAACTACCGTGCAATGCTTTGAGATCGCTCTGGCCAGGTAGTAGGGGCAGACGCCCATCCGCCGGCCGGTCGAGATCAGGTCCTTGTGGGTCATCACCGGGGGCAGGCCCCTCGGACTGGAAGTCGCCTCAGAGCCCCATTTGCAACTGTCGGACTCCCTGAGCATCCTGCAGAGCTCCTGGGCCTCCCTGTTAGGCAGCCCACGGCATTCGGCGTTTAGGCAGAGGTGCTGCCGGCTCGCCAGGTTGACTGCGTTGAACCGTTCCCCGGATTTATCGTTTATCGTGGAAACCTCGTCGAGGACCTGTCTCACCTGCTCGTGGGTCCGGGTCGCGTATACGATTGGCCTCCCAGTGGGGAGCAGGGCGGAGAGGGCTGAGGCCGTCTTCCCAAACCCGTTGCACGCCTCGGCCACCAATACGCCGCCGCCTCCCACGATCCGCTCAACATCATCCATGAACTCTACCTGGGGTGCGTAGGGCTCATATGGAAACAGTTTTCTCCAGCCACCGTTGGTGCTCGTCGCGCGCCTTTCCAACACGAGGAGGGCCCCGCAAGAGCGGCAGAACCGGTCTTCCTCGTACTCCTCCGGCATGTGGGTGCGTTCGCAGGCTTTGCACCTGATTACAATGGGCATGGGGCGCTCACTCGGAACAGACGAGGATCTTCAAATATAACAGGGTGTTAACGACTATTAATCCCTCTGAGTAAGAGGCTTATCCTGTACCTCAACCACTGGACTTGCCTGGAGTTGTATGTCAGGGCTCCTGCTATGCCGTTAGGCATCAGCATCTGAACGACTACTATGACAGTTATCGGCATGAGGAGGACATACCCTGCCACCCAGAGACCAAATGCCGAAATGAAAAACCCGGGCAATATCTTCTGGGTGAATGAGAGGAAGACGCCGCCTAGGATGGCGCCGTAGATGTTTTCCAGGCCACCTAAGATGCTCCCCGCCATGACGCTTACCATGAGCTCGTCAAATCCCCTTATGCTCGTGGCGTACCAGAGGGGGAGGGCCGCCCCGGCCAGCCCCGCCATGGCCCCGGTCAGGAACCAGGATGCAAGGTGGGTATGGAAGACGTTGACACCGAGGCTAGAGGCCAGCTTCGGGTCCTCGGTGGTCGCCCTTATGGCAATGCCGAACCTTGTCTTGGTGAGGAAGAAATGGAGCGTGGTCACGAGGGTCATACATGTTACCGGCGCCACGTATAGGATGCCTGGGAGACCCATAAAGGTGAAGTCATAGCCCTTCAACAAGAAGCTGTACGTCCTGAGGCGCATGTTGAGCAAAATCCAGTACGAGTAGACGGCGATGAGGGTGTTGATCAGGTAGGAGAAGGCGAACATCGCGAAGGTTATGTGGATGCTGCTCGTCCCCGCCTTCCTCATCGGCTGCACCACGAGGACGTACAAGACGATGCCCACTAAGCCGTTCAGCAGCGCGGCGAAGGGCCATGCGAGGTAGGGGTTGAAGCCCCAGAAGCGGACGAATGTGTAGGCCAACACGGTGCCTATGCTGGCGTATGAGATGTGGGCGAAGTTGGGGAATTTCTCAAGCATGTGGGTGAACGTGAAGCCGATGCAGAGGAGGATAAGCATGCTCGCGTACATGATGAAGCCGATGAGGATTGGCGATAGCATCTTCAACGAGTCCGCGGATGCTCCTTATAAAACAATCAGATGAGGGGAGCAAACCAACTCAAGCGGTTAAACCATCGAAGACCATTGGAGTGGGCCACGAGAAATGATGGCGAGGATTCCCCAATTGTAGGGCTAAATTGGGGACGGTAAACCCCTGAGTGAACGTCACCGAATGAATCGGGCTTACGCCTGGGGTCTTGTTCCCAGCCTCAGGATTTCCCGTACCTACCGAAAAGGAGGATGCCGACTAGCAGGACAACCACTCCGAAGATGGAAACGACGACGGCGTCGAGCAATATGGCGGGGCTTGTCACTGGGGCACCCCTAAGCAGAAGGGAGGTCAGGGCGTCCGTCACGTAGTGGCTGGGCATTAATTGGGCCGCGATTCTCCCGAGTTGTGTTCCCCCCATAGGAACAAAGGTGCCGAGGAGCATCTGGGGCATGATGAAAAGAAAGGAAATGCCCGTGGCCACACCCTCGGATTTGGCGATGGTCGCCGTTATCAGTCCGAAGCCGATGCAGCAAAAGGAGAACGTCGAGACGATGAGGAACGAGAAGGCCATCACCGAGGGGTCCACGTAGGGCCTATACCCTACTAGGAAGGCCCCAACGAAGACGAGGGCGACCTGGGCAAGGGCGACGACCATGTTCGAGAGGACCTGGGCCAGCATGAACTCCGCCGAGGTCGTCGGCGTCACGAGGATCCTCCTCAGGAGCCCGGTCTGCCGCTCGTAGACGAAGGACTGGGCGACGATCATCGTTAGAAATATCGCTGCGAAGGGGAAGAGCCCCGGGGCCATGTAGTCGAAGGAGGAAAGGTTCCTCGCCTCGACCAGCGAGGGGCTCTCCACATGGATAGGGCTGGGCACAGCCTGAGGCAGCTCGCCGTGGATCGTTACCGATAGAGCGTTGTTCACTGTGGGCGGTATCGTATACGCAGCCATCATCGAGCCACTGTCAAGGTACAGCCGGATGGAGGTGTTCATCCAGAGGGAGGGCTCCGAGGGGAACGCGCTGTAGGAGTCGCACCCCTCTCCAAAGTCCCCTGGAATCACAATGACCGCGCTCAACCTGCCTTGGGATAGGTCCCTCTGGGCCGTCTCGTTACTGTCATAGCCCTTCACCCACAGGACCTTGGTCGCCTCGATCACCTCCACGAACTTGATCGCCCAGGGGTCCTGGGGGTCCTCGAGGCTCACGACCCCGATGTCCAATCCCGATACCTCCCCGCTGCCGATCCCTCCGAAAGCTACGCCAAATGCCAGAGCCATAACGAGAGGGAAGAGGAGGGTCATGAAGAGGGCTCCCGGCTCTCGGATGGTCTTCTTCAGATCCTTCTTCGCAAGCGCCAGTACCCGCCCGAGCTCCATCTAGGCACCCTCCCTTATTCTCCTGCCGGTGAGGCGTATGAACACCTCCTCGAGGTCCACTGCGCCGTGCCTCTCCTTCAACTCGGCGGGGGTGCCGAGGGCGATTAGCCTTCCATGGTCAATGACTCCGACGCGGTCGCAGAGCTCCTCGGCCTCCTCCATGTAGTGGGTCGTGAGGATGACCGTCTTGCCCGCCGCCTTCAGCTCCAGGATGAAGTCCCAGACGGCCCTCCTGGACTGGGGATCCATTCCGACCGTCGGTTCGTCGAGGAAGGCTATCTCTGGGTCGTGGACCAGCCCCATGACGAGGTTTATCCTCCTCCTCATGCCGCCGCTGTACTTTCCTGCCTGCCTGTTCGCGTCCTCTGCAAGCCCCATCTTCTCCAGCAGCTCGTCGGCCTTCCTCCTCAAGCTCTCCCTCGGCACGGCGTGGAGGTCCCCGAAGAGCTCCACGTTCTCCCTCCCGGTGAGGAAGGGGTAGACGGCCGTGTCCTGAGGGCAGACCCCGATCAGCCCCTTCACACTTTCTGGTTCCTTACTCACTTCGAAGCCGCCGACGACCGCCCTCCCCTCCGTGGGTTCCAACAGCCCGCACAGTATGTTGATCGTCGTGGTCTTCCCAGCCCCATTCGGGCCGAGCAGCCCGAAGAGCTCCCCCTTCTCGACTTCGAGGCTCAGACCGTCTATGGCCGTGACGTCCTCGAACCTCTTGACGAGGTTCTCGATCAGTATGGCCGTCTCCGCCATGGCGATTTCCCTATCTCATCCGATTTTGCCCTCTTAAAGCATGTGGTGGAAAAAAAGCATGTGGCGGAACGTTCTTTTTCCCCGGTTCCATCATTCAAGTGTTGGACCCAAGCGAGGGAACACGTTTGAAAATCGGCATATTGGGCGGCACGGGCAACATGGGCGGCGGTCTCGCCGTCCGCCTTGCACGCAGGCACGAGGTAGTCGTTGGGTCTAGGACCCTCGAGAAGGCACTGGGAACAGCGAAAAGGCTGGGGGGCCTCGCCAGGGGATTCTACCAGGCCGAGGCAGATGGCAGCATCACCGGAGCCCTCAACGATGACGCCGTTAGGGCGTCTGAGGTGGTGATCGTCGCGCTGCCGCCGGAAGCCGCCGTTCCCGTCATCGGAGAGCTTCGCGTCGTTCTCAGCCCTGAAAAGATCGTGGTGTCCACGGTCGTGCCGATGACGAGGAGGAAGAGGCTCTTCTATTGGACGCCCCTTGAGGAGGGTGGCCCCTTCGGTGGGAGGTCGGCGGCCGAGGCGATCCAGGACGTTGTGAGGCCGACGCCCGTCGTCTCTGCGTTCCAGACGGTGCCCGCTGCATACCTGAACAACATCGACGCTGTCCTCAACGTGGATGTCCTCATAGCCGGTGACGACGATCTCGCCCTGGCCAAGATCTCGAGCCTCGTGAGGGACATCCCGAACCTCCGCCCCTTGAGGGTCGGTCCCCTTGAGAACTCAAAGTGGGTCGAGTCCATAACCCCCCTCCTCCTCAACGCTGCGATCCTCAACGGCCTGCACGACCCGACCATCAGGGTGGTCCCCTGGATGCCCACGCTGTCAGAGGCGTAGCCCAAGTCGACTGGATAGGAGCCCATGACCGGGCGCTTCGACGTCCTTGGATCAAAGGGTGCCAACAGCTGTGTTTGGAGATTGAAAGTGAGGCCCTATTAGGATAAGTAGGCGAGGCTCTCATTTTGATAACGTTTATCTTGAGCCGAACGGTTTCTCATCCTGAAATTCTGGAGGAAAGGAAATGAAGGAGTACACGTTACCGAATCTGCCGTACGCCTACGACGCCCTCGAACCCTACATCGACAAGCAGACAGTGACGCTCCACCACGACAAACACCACCAGGCCTACGTCAACGGGCTTAACGCCACCTTGAAGGGCCTATCCGATGCTAGGGCGAAGGGAGATTACTCCGCTATCAAGGCCCTGACCCGGGACCTAGCCTTCCACGGCTCGGGGGTGGTGCTGCACAACCTGTACTGGGAGGGGCTTTGTCCGGCTACCCAGAGCAAGGAGCCAGCCAAAGGACCGTTCATCGATCAGGTTAATGGGGACTTCGGCTCCCTGAAGGCCATGAAGGCCGAGCTGTCAGCTATGGCCAAGGCCGTCGAGGGCTCGGGCTGGGCCGTGCTGGCGTGGGAACCTCTCGGCGAAAGGCTGCTCGTGATGCAGGCGGAGAACCATCAGAAGCTGACGATCTGGGGGGTGAGGCCCCTTTTCGTGATCGACGTCTGGGAGCACGCCTACTACCTGAAGTACCAGAACCGCCGGGCCGAGTACGTCGACAACATCTGGAACGTCGTCAACTGGGC
>CAZPMB010000019.1:24052-26580 GCA_964587735.1 uncultured Candidatus Bathyarchaeia archaeon
CTGGAAAAACCTCTGAAACGTCGAACCGCCCTATCTTCAGACCCTCGCCCATCCCTGTGAGGAGCCTCCCGACCTCTCCTCTCGTCATGTTGCCCCTGAACCGCCTGATAGATCTGTGGGCCTCACCATATGCCTCCACATGCTCCATCAAGCCGCTCCACCGCTTCACGGCTGACGCTAAAGCTTCTGTCCCTGTCTCCGTGATCGTGTAGTAGCGCCTATCTGGGGCGTCCTCCCTGTGCTCGACGATGCTTGAAACTAGCCCAGCTTCGCCCAACTTCTCGAGGGCGGGGTATATCGTCCCAGCCTTGGGCTTCCAGTAGCCCCCAAACATCCTGCTCAACCTGTTTATGATATGATAACCATAATTGGGACCCATTGAGAGTACCAGCAAGATCCAGAATTGAACAGGACTTATCCCGCCCCCCCTCGGCATGAAACTCCGAATCATCGAATAAACATTGTATAAGTATATTAAATATCTTTATATATAGATAATCTATATATTGAAAACGATTATCATGAAGTGGGTCACAAGAGAGCATCCACATGTCGACAGGATCGCATGCCCTTGGCTCATAAGCAAGTTCATCGACAAGGATGCCGAATTCGTGTTCATACCATGGCCTGGACCGAAGCCGACCCAGGAGATGGGAACACCGTTCGATTTCTATGGAACCAACTTTGAACTAGAACACCATAATGGGAAATGCACCTTCGAGGTAATCATCGACAAATATAAGGTCAAGGATCCTTGGGTCATAGAGATGGCCAAGATCATTCACACGGCTGATCTGAACCCCGAAACAGATAAAGACCCGAGAGGCGTTGGCCTTGAGGCCATATCGGCGGGAGCCATGTATATCGTGAAGGATGATTATGAGGCTCTTGAGAAGGGGTTCTACATCTACGATGCCCTATACGTGTCCGTTCAACTGGGGAAGTTACAAGAAGTACATCGTGACGAGCTGTCGAAGATAGAACGCAGCAAGCGCTTCGATTTCATCAAGTCTCACGTTAAGAAGGCACCCGATGCCAAGGTGAAGAGACCTTCGAGTTGAGACCCTTGTAAACGGTATAACACCGTTAAGGATTTTTAGATTGGTTATCAGGACACAGAACCCTTATGTCAAGCCGTTTCACAATTCTCCAGTTGATATCAAGGGACGCGAAGATTATCATCGTCTCCAACTCTTTCCGTAGTTTCAGTGCAGCGGTCCTCGCTGTGAGCTTCCCTATCTACCTGAGTAAGATGGGCGCCTCAACAGTATTGATCGGTCTCACCTTCACGGGCATCAGCCTCTTCTCTGCCATCCGGAGTCTAATCGAGGGAATCGTCGCGGATAGGATTGGCAGGAAGCCGATTCTCCTCTTCGTCGCCATGACGCTCGTGGTGGGCGGCGCTGTTTACGTCATTACAAGCAACCTCGTGATACTGCTGGTCTCGGCCGTCCTCTTCACCATCGGTGGAACCATCACCTACACGCCGGCGGAGTTAGCGCTGCTCAGCGAAAAAGTTGGCGCCAAAGATCGTACAATGGCTTTCAGCGTCAATGCTACATTAGGCACGGTCGCCGGCATACTCGGAAGCTTCGCCGCCGCCATTCCGGAGCTGCTTCAGAGACTGGGCTATCCAGAACTCCAAACCTACCAGACAATATTCATAATATTCACAGTGGTGGGGGCAATCTGCCTAGTCCTATTCTCCCTCATAAAAGAGACTAGAACCGAAGCAGATCCCAAAGGACCTGTGGAGCCAACAGTACAAGACGTTGATGAGAGAAGGCTTCTGTTGAAGTGGTCGGGGGTCGTCGCCCTCGACCAGATAGGCGGCTCTTTCAACAACCTCCTTAACTACTGGTATTATCTGAGATTCGGGGTGGGGCCCGCCGAGATAGGGGCGTTGAACGGCGTTATGCATCTCATCAACAGCCTCTCGTATGCCCTTGGTCTCAAGATGGCCGAGCGCTTCGGAACGATAAGGGCGACGGTTCTCAGCAGGGTTCCCGTCTTCACGATAAACTGCTTGACGCCGTTCATGCCCAGCTTCGCAATAGTCTCTGCCGCCCGTATGTTCATGAGCCTCTTCAGTAACATCGACGTCCCACTCAGGCAGAGCTACATCATGGGCGTGACGCGGAGCAGGATCAGGGCCTCGGCTTACGGGTTTGTACAGGTCGTAGGCAGGTTCACGTCGTCTGGAGCCCCGGCCATAACGGGATATCTATACGAGTACGTGAGCCTTGCCGTCCCCTTTTTCGGTGCAGCTTCGTTTCAATTCGCATCCGCCGCCTCGATGTACCTCCTCTTCAAGGACATCAAACCTCCAGAGGAGAGGGTTACCTAACTATATTTCGCCATAGACGGCTGCGCGACAGCTTTTGGGGAGAAAGGCGTAGAGTTTCTGTCTTTTCTCATCGAACGTTAACGTGTGCGCCCCCTCCTCTGTCATAACTCTCTCGTTTACAACGAGTTCTTTGGTGTCGATCACCTCGATCAATCCAGGTCTCCCGATGGCGCAGTAAAGT
>CAZPMB010000020.1:0-26528 GCA_964587735.1 uncultured Candidatus Bathyarchaeia archaeon
GGGGTGCCGACGACGAGCGGCTTCATAAGCAAGTTCATCCTGTTCAACTCGGCGCTGGGAGCCGGCATGTGGTGGCTGGCTCTCATAGGCGTGATCAACAGCGCGTTCAGCATGGCTTACTACCTGCGCGTGATGAAGATCCTCGTCTCCGCTCCGGCGGAGGGGGGAAAGAAGATCAACGAGGCGCCGTCGTTGATGGTCGCCGTGACAGTCGTCATGGCGGCTCTAATTATATTGTTCGGGATCTACCCAACGCCGGTAATCAACTTGGCGGACACTGCCTCAAAGGCGCTGGTGGATGGACTGGGCAAATATATCGGAGCCGTGCTGTAACTGGGCCCATGTAAACGCTTTTAAATCGATTGGAAATGAGTAAGGTGATATGATGGGAGGCAGATTTCGATGGACCCCGTCGCTGCGATGACCCCGCTGGAGGTCATCCTAAGGTACCCGGGTCCATGGCTCTGCTGGATACTCCCAATCATCGGCGCCCTGTCCATGCCCCTGCTCGAGAGGTTCGGCCACAAGGTCAGGGACTACGGGGCAGTGGCCTGGGCGTTCACGGCCGTGATAGCCGCCGCCTCGATGGTTCCGTGGCTGCTGTCGGGCGAGTACCCTGGCGACGTGAAGCTCACAACGTGGATCACGTTCCCGGGAGGCCATCCGCTGGAGGTGGGGGTCCTCGTCGATCCTCTCAGCATAATCATCTGCAACGTGGTCGCCTTCATCTCGTTCCTGATCGTGGTGTACTCGACTTCCTACATGCACGGGGACGAGTGCCTGACCAGGTTCTGGTTCTTCTTCCTCTTCTTCGTGGGCAGCATGCTCCTCCTCGTCATCTCCGACAACCTCGTCCAGACCCTAATCGGATGGGAGGGCGTCGGAATGTGCAGCTATGGCCTGATAGGCTTCTACTACAGGGACGACAAGGACCGCTGGCTCGGGGGACCGCCGCCTACGAAGATGTTTCCTCCTTCTCACTGCGGCATGAAGGCCTTCGTTGTCACGGGGGTCGGCGACGTCTTCATTCTGGCGGCGATCTTCATCATCTTCAACTTCGCCGGAACCCTGAACTACGTTGAGCTCATAGAGACGGCAGGCGAGTGGCTCCCGCATGTCGCGGCAATACCCGGCCTCCTCGCGATAACGGCGGTTCTATTCCTGGGTGGCCCGATCGGCAAGTCCGCTCAGTTCCCGCTCCACGAGTGGCTGCCGGAGGCTATGGCCGGGCCCACCTCAGTCTCCGCCCTGATCCACGCAGCGACGATGGTTAAGGCAGGCGTTTACCTCGTCGCCAGGATGTCCCCGGTCTTCTACCTGGGAACCTGGGAGCTTCACATACCCGAGGCACAGGTCTACTTCATCACAATCGCGTGCGTCGGCGCGTTCACGTGCTTCCTGGCAGCGTCCCAGGCCCTTGTCTCCGTCGAGCTGAAGAAGATTCTGGCCTACTCCACCGTCAGCCAGATAGGCTACATGATGCTCGGCCTCGGGATCTCCGGCCTCAGCGAGGGGGCATACGTCGCTGGCCTCACAGCGGGCGTCTTCCACCTGGCGAGCCACGCGCTCTTCAAGGCTGCGCTCTTCCTCTGCGCGGGCTCCGTCATACACGCTGTCCACACCATCTACACGTTCAATATGGGAGGGCTGAAGAAGTTCATGCCCATAACCTACGGCCTCATGCTCGTCGCGACGCTCTCCCTATCGGGCATCCCACCGCTGAGCGGGTTCTGGAGCAAGGACTCGGTCTTCCTCTCATGCCTGATCGCGGACACGCCTCTCTCGATGACGCTGCTAGCCGTGGGCGCCGTCAGCGCCGCGATGACCTTCTTCTACAGTCTCCGGTACATCAGCGTGACCTTCTTCGGCCATCCAAGCCCCTACATCGAGGAGATGGAGCACCACGGCCACCACCCCCACGAATCCCCCAGGACGATGTGGGTGCCCATCGCCATCCTCGTCTCATTGGTCTGCGTGGTCGGGGTCCTCGGCCTCGCCGGGGTGTTCAACCCGAGCCTCTCTCCCGAGGTGTTCATAGAGGAGCGGCTCCACGAGATGCTTCACCACATGGAGATCCCCCTCCACCCCGCCCATCCTGAGGTCTCGACTAAGTTGACAGCCATCGGCACCTCTGCGGCGATGCTCCTTATAGGCGGTGTCCTGGGGTGGACTTTCTACCTGGCCCGGAAGGTGGACTCATGGGCCTTCGTCTCCGGGAGCCCCGTGCTCAAGTCCATTCACACCTTCCTGTGGAACAGGTGGTACATGAACTCCCTGTACTACGCCGTCTTTGTCGATGGCCTTATGGCGTTCAAGGAGGTAGTCTTCAACGTATTGGAGAAGGGCGTCATCGACAAGATCAGTGGCGGTGTGAGCATGGTTACAATAGCGCTGGGCAAGGGGTTGAGCTTCTTCGAGAACAGGGTCTATGACCCTGCCATAAACATCGGTATCCCAAGCGCCTTCGTGCACGGGGGCGAGGCACTGTTCAAGGACCTGGAGACTGAGGTGATCGACAAGGGACTGAACGAGGGGGTCCCCACCGCCGCGACCGGTCTCTACAACCACGTGAAGAAGTTGCAGACCGGCGTCCTATCCTATAATGTTGTATACATAATCATAGTTTTCCTCGTCCTATTTATCGCGTTCGTGTCATGGCAAATGTATGGAGGCATGTGAGATGGTAATACCCTACTCCTTGGCACAGGTACTGATCGTACCCATAGTATCCGCTCCGATCGTCTATTTCGCCGGAAGGCAGATGGGTAAGAAGACCGGATGGATCGCGGCATTACCCTTATTGTACACTCTGCTACTGATTGGCAGCATTGCGGTCGAGATAAGGGGCGGAGGATCCTATAGCGAGAGCTATACGTGGGCCTCCGCCGCGGGCCTGACCTTCGGCCTCCTCGCCGACGGTCTGAGCATTTGGATGCTCCTCACGGTTAACATCCTCTGCCTCATGATCTGCATCTACTCGGTCAGCTACATGGAGCACAGGTTCCACGAGGAGGAGCACGAGACCGGCGTCCACACCCCGAACTCCGCCTACGCCTCGTACTACTTCTTATACCTGCTGTACGCGGTCGGCATGCTCGGCACGGTGCTCACCACTAACCTCATCCAGTTCTACCTGTTCTACGAGCTGATGCTGGTTCCGAGCTGGGCACTGATTAACAACTACGGCTACGGCGCGCGCGAGCGCATCGGCATGATGTACTTCCTCTGGACCCACGTCGGGGCAGTGATTATGCTTGCGGGCCTACTCAGCAGCTACTGGATAACGGGCAGCTTCGAGATCTCCGCCATGAGCAAGGCCGTCGGGAGCCCCGTCGCCGGTTGGATCGCCTTCGCGATCCTCATTGGGTTCTTCACCAAGATGGCGGTGTTCGGGCTCCACATCTGGCTCCCCTACGCCCACGGCGAGGCCCCCACGCCGATCTCGGCGCTGCTGAGCCCGGCGATGATCGGCATCGGTGCGTACGCCGCCACGCGGCTGGTTGCTATCCCGTTGCACCCTGTATTCGAGACCTTCAGCCTAGTCTTCTCGGCCTGGGCGCTGCTCACGATGGTCTACGGGGGCCTCATGGCCCTGGCGCAGGACGACATCAAGCGCTTCCTCGCCTACAGCAGCGTCAGCCAGATGGGTTACATATTCCTGGGTCTTGCGAGCGCCGCGGCCTTCGGCGAGGCCGGCGCCATCTTCCACTACGTCACCCACGGCTTTGGGAAGTGCATTCTTTTCGGCGTCGCGGGGATACTCATGTCTCAGGTTGGGACCAGGAGCATCAAGTCCATGGGTGGGCTCGCGGATCGCATGCCGCTAACGGCAATCCTCACGCTCCTGGGGTTCTTCTCCATCGGCGGCGTCCCGCCGACGATAGGCTTCATGTCTAAGTTCATGATCTTCAGCGGCGTCTTCAGCAGCGCGCTGACCCACTCGACGGACCAGATAATCGTCGCCGTGGTCGCCATCATCATGACGGTGCTTACCGTAGGCTACTCGCTGTGGACCGTGAGGCGTATCTTCTTCGGGCCACTGCCCGAGCATCTGAAGGAGGTGAAGGAGGCGCCCCCGACGATGACGGTTCCACTCCTAGTTTTTGCCTTCCTATCCGTGATCATCGGCATCTACCCGAGGCTGGTCACAGACTTCCTGATGCCGTTCTTCGCCGCCGCATTCCACTAGACAACCATGTGACTTCAGCCCCGTTCTGTTTCAAAGGTCGTGGCCCAGAAGTAGATGGGGTTCTCAAGCCGATCCGGAGCCCTCAGGTTACGAGAACCGACCGATTTTTCGGCTTTACACAAGTTTTTTTAATGCATGTTACGTGACCATTTAGGAAATGAGCGTCGCTGTCGTTGGCCCCTCCTCCTTCATAACTTGCTTCGAGCTCATCGGGGCGGAGGGCTTCGAAGCGGGCACGGGGGAGGCCGTGGGAGGGACGTTGGGCCACCTCGTCGAAGAGGGGAGGTTCCTTCTCATTATCGTACCCGAACGGTTTGCTGAGGAGACCCGACCCGTCCGGGAACGCATCATGTATAAGGGGGACATAACGCCAGTCTTCGCCCTTATCCCCGATTTCACCATGGAGACGGGGATGAGGATGGAGGAGCTTCAGGCAGTCGTCTCCCTCGCGATAGGAACGAGACTGGAGTTGTGATGTAATGGGAATCGAAAGAGTGTTATCGATAGGGGAGCGTCTCCAGAAGCTTCTAGACGGAGCAGAGAAGGACGCTGAGGGCATAGTCTCCGAGGCCGAGAAGAGGGCTGCCGAGATGGTCTCCAAAGCCAAGGCTGAGGCTGAACTCAGGCGGAGCTTGGCTCAGCGGGGCAGGGGCATAGACGTGCTCATACGGGAAGCAGAGGAGAAGGCCGAGAAGGAAGCCGAGAAGAGCTTGAAAGACTATAAGGCGAAGGCCGATGCTCTGAAGACAGTGACCAAATGGAAGGTGGATGAGGCCATTGCCATCGTGCTGAAGGGGGTGCTACCCGAGTGAGCGTAAAATCCATCGAACTCGAGACTCAGCTCATAGAGCGCACCGTGGAAAAGAGGAACGCGCTCATAGCCCAGGCCAGGGAGAAGGCTGACAGACTCATTAATTCGGCGGAGGAAGAAGTCGAGAGGATCAAAACAGAATCGGAAAAGCAGGTCATGTCCCTCGTCGGCTCGGAGCTGAAGGCGGTCAACGATAGGATCGTTGGAAGGGCCCATCTGGAGGGCCGGAAGATGCTT
Source organism: uncultured Candidatus Bathyarchaeia archaeon (assembly GCA_964587735.1). GTDB lineage: Archaea > Thermoproteota > Bathyarchaeia > TCS64 > TCS64 > CAZPMB01. The sequence continues at coordinate 5,238 of CAZPMB010000020.1, forward strand.
ATGCTGTCGAGGCAGGAGTTGCTCTCCACGGTCTTTGACGAGGCCGAGAAGAGGCTCAGGGAGATAGCCAAAGGAGAGGGCGCCGACTACGGTGACATCTTAATGAAGCTGATAGTCGAGTCCGCAATGGCGATAGGAGGGGACGAGTTCTTGGTGGCCGCGAACGAGCGAGACATGGCGTATTTGGAGAAGAACCTAAGAAAGATCAACGCTCAGGTGAAGAACGCTCTCGCTGGGGGCACTGTAACGCTGGACGAAAGCCCCCTCGATGTCATGGGGGGCGTCGTCGTCAGGAACAAGGAAGGCACAAAGACCTACCACAACACCCTGGAGGGGAGGCTTGAGGGACTGAAGGGCAGGGTCGAGGCCGAGATCGCGAAGAAATTGGGGGTGATCTAAACGTCGCTCAAGGGAACGATAGAGAGGATCAACGGGTCCCTCGTCGTCGCGAAATTCGAGGAGGAGCCGAAGATCGGTGACCTCATCGAGGTCGGGGGCCTCAGGCTCATGGGCGAGATCGTCCGCCTGAGCGAGGAGACCGCGTACATTCAGTGCTACGAGGTCACGAGCGGCATCAGGCCCGGGGAGCCCGTCATCGACACGGGGACGCCATTGGTCGCCGAGCTCGGCCCGGGCATAATGAGCACCATCATGGACGGGGTCGAGAGGTCCGAGACCCGGCTGTGGGAGCTAACCGGCCCCTTCGTGACCAGGGGGACGAACATAATTCCCCTGGACAGGGAGAAGGTCTGGCCCTTCAAGGCGAAGGTAAAAGCCGGCGATACGGTCGCAGGCGGGGACGTCATAGGAACCGTGCAGGAGACTCCCTCATTCGAGCACAGGGTCATGGTGCCCCCCGAAAAGTCTGGGATTATAAAATCGATAAAGTCCGGGGAATTCAGGGTCGATGAGGTCATCGGGGAGTTAGAGACGGCCGGGGGCGTTGTGGACCTGCGGATGATGCAGAATTGGCCCGTGAGGCTGGGCCGACCGATCAAAGAGAGGCTGCCCCTAGAGAAGCCGCTGATGACGGGTCAGAGGGTCATAGACACATTCTTCCCAGTGGCGAAGGGGGGAGCGTGCGCCATCCCCGGCGGCTTCGGAACCGGGAAGACGGTCACCCTCCAGCAAATCAGCAAGTGGTCCGATGCCGACATCATCATCGTCGTCGGGTGCGGCGAGCGTGGGAACGAGATGGCCGACGTAGTCACTCACTTCCCCCAGCTCGAGGACCCGAAGAGTGGCCGCCGCCTCATCGAGCGCACAGTGATTGTAGCGAACGTGAGCAACATGCCCGTCTCCGCCAGGGAGGCCAGCGTCTACATGGGGGTCACCATCGGAGAATACTACAGGGACATGGGCTACGACGTCGCCGTCATGGCCGACTCGACCTCCAGGTGGGCCGAGGCCCTCAGGGACATCTCCGGGCGCATGGAGGAGATCCCGGCCGAGGAGGGCTACCCCGCCTACCTGGCGGACCGCATAGCTCAGATCTACGAGAGGACCGGCAAGGTAGTCACCCTCGGCTCGGGCCGGCGGTTGGGTAGCTTAACCCTCATCGGCGCTGTCTCCCCGCACGGCGGGGACTTCAGCGAGCCTGTCACAACCCACACCCTCAGGTTCATCGGGACGTTCTGGGCTCTGGATACGGAGCTCGCGTACCGCAGGCACTTCCCGGCTATAAACTGGCTGAGGAGCTTCACGCGGTACATGGACGTCGCCTCGCGCTGGTGGTCTCAGTTTGATCCAGAGTGGGAGAACATCAGGGCCCAGGCCCTGAGGCTCCTAGAGGAGGCGTCGGAGATAGAGGAGACGGCCCGAATCATAGGCGAGAAGGCGTTGCCTGACGAGCAGAGGCTCGTGCTCCTGCTGGCCGAGATACTCAGGGAGGGCTTCCTGCTACAGAACGCCTACCATGAGGTGGACACCTACTGCGAGGCTGAGAAGCAATCGGCCCTCCTCAAGGTCATAATCGACTTCTACAATCAGGTGGAGCCCCTCATCCGCCATGGGATCCCAATCGAGAAGATAAGGGAGATGCGCATCGTCACGGAGCTGCTGCGTCTGAAGGAGAGGCAGGGTACGGAGCCCATAAAGGAGTCCTACTCCGAGATGGAAAGGCAGACGAATGAACTTGCGAAAGAGTACGAGGTGAGCCTGAGATGACAATCGAAGAATCCGGACTCGTGTATAAGACTACGAACGAGATACGCGGCCCGATCCTAATGGTGGAGGGGATTAAGGACATCGCCTACGACGAGCTCGTGAGGATCAAGAGGCCGACCGGCGAGGAGGTCACGGGGTCCGTGCTGGATGTCTCCAGGGACTGGGCCATGGTGCAGTGTTTCGGCGACACCAGCGGGATGGACCTGAACATCGGTATAAGGTTCACGGGGGAGACCCTCAAGATACCCTTGTCGGACGAGCTCATAGGCAGGGTATTCAGCGGGAGCTTCCTATCCCTTGACGGCATGCCTCCGCCTCTGAGCACCGACCTCAGGGATGTGAACGGAGGCACTATCAACCCTGCTGCACGGGACGTGCCGAGCGAGTTCATCCAGACCGGGCTCTCTGTAATCGACGGAATGAACAGCCTCGTCAGGGGACAGAAGCTCCCCATTTTCAGTGAATCAGGCCTCGCCCATAACATGATGGCGGCACAGATCGCAAGGCAGGCTACTATCCCGGGCAGGGAGGAGGAGTTCGCCATCGTCTTCGGCGCCATGGGCATCAAAAACGAGGAGGCAGAGTTCTTCAGGCAGGAGTTTGAGAAGACAGGCGCTCTTAGCAAGTCAGTGATGATCCTCAACCTCGCCGACGACCCCCCCATCGAGCGGATCGTGACCCCTAGGATCGCCCAGACCATCGCCGAGTACCTCGCCTTCGACATGGATATGCACGTCCTCGTCATCCTCACAGACATGACCAACTACGCCGAGGCGCTCAGGGCGATCTCCATCGCGCGTGAGGAGATCCCCACTAGGAAGGGCTACCCCGGCTACCTTTACAGCGACCTAGCGACGATTTATGAGAGGGCGGGCAGAATAAAGGGCAAGAAGGGGTCGATCACCCTGATGCCCATACTCTCGATGCCTGCGGGGGACATCACGCATCCCGTCCCCGACTTGACCGGCTACATCACGGAGGGTCAGCTCATCCTCCAGAGGGAGCTAGCCCTCAGGGGAATCTACCCGCCAATGAACATCCTCCCGAGCCTTTCGAGGCTGATGAAGGACGGCATCGGCCCCGAGACGACCAGGGAGGACCACAGCGACGTGTACAACCAGCTGTACCTGGCCTACGCTGAGGGCTTCAGAGCCCGAGGCCTCGTCAGGATTGTGGGCGAGGTCGGCCTGAGCGACAGGGAGAGGACCTGGCTGAGGTTCGCAGACGGGTTCGAGAACGAGTTCGTAAAACAGGGCCCCTACGAGAACAGGAGCATCGAGCAGACCCTGGACATCGCTTGGGGCCTTCTGGCCATGCTGCCAGAGGACGACCTGATACGTGTTAGGGAGAGGTACATCAAGAAGTATCACCCCGCGCACAAAAGTGAAAGGTAGCCTTGTCCTCCACCACCGGAATCCGGCCCACGAAGGGCTTCCTCATGGAGATGAAGAGGAGAATGGGCTTCATCGAGAGGGGGACGGAGTTCCTCAAGCTGAAGAGGGACCACCTCGCCAAGGAGCTCACCGCCTCCATCGAGGTCTTGAAGGGCCGGAGAAGTCTCCTGCTGGAGAACCTGAGGATGGCATACAGGGCGGTCACAGCCGCCTACATATCCCTGGGCCCCACGGAGGTGAGGAGCCAGGCCAGCTCCATAAAGAGCAGATTGGAGCTTGAGGTCCTCCCCAGGAGCGTCATGGGCGTCCGATATCCCTTCATCAAGGTGGAGAAGGAGCCCCAGATCGCCGGGGAGCTCGACATCACCCTGAGCGAGGCGGCCGAGAAGGTCCTCGCCATACTAAAGGAAATCATTCAGCTCGCGGAGTTTGAGGCCAGGGCTGAGAGGATAGCGGATGAGTTGGGGAAGACCAACAGGAAGGTGAACGCCCTGGAGAACACCATCATACCCGGCTACAAGCAGATCATCAAGTTCATCGAGGACAAGCTGGACGAGGAGGGCCTTGAGGAGCTGGTCAGGATGAAGCTGATAGGAGGTGCATTGGCACGGCGACGAGAGTGAGCCCTGGCCTGACATATGTCGTGGTCAAGGGCCACGCCATGATGGCGGACCTCCTCACCCCGGAACGAATGCGCGCCCTGGCGGAGCGGGAAAGCCTAGAGGGATTCGTTGAGCAGCTAGCTAATACGCCATACGGGAGAATATCCATAGAAGCCGAGGGCGATTTATCCATAGCCCTTGAGAAGGTCTTCTACCAGAAGTTCATCGAGCGGATGATGGCAATCGTGGACCTCGCGCCGACGAAGATCGGAGACTTCCTTCAGTCCTATTATTACCTCAGGTTCGAGGTCATTAACCTTAAGCGGATCATACGCGGGAAGTTCAGCGGCCTCCCCACTACCCAGATAGTCGAGTCCCTCATACCGATTGTGCCTTACAGTGTTGGGAGCTACGAGAACCTCGCCAGCAAGGAGACTTTCGCGGAGGCGATCAGGCTGCTAGATGGCACGCCATATGCTTCACTGGTCGGCAGACTAGAGCTCTCCGATAAATACGACGCCATCTGGCCTATTGAGATCGCTCTGAACCATCTCTACGCCAGCGCTGTTTTCAAGTCGCTGGAGGAGCTTCCCCAGGCCGACAGGGGTCTGGTCAAGAGGATCGTCCAGGCCGAAGCCGATGTTGAGAACTTCCTCGTCGCCGCAAAACAAAGGAGCGCCCGAGAGAGCGCCCACGATCCCGAGGAGATGTTCCCAGCCACATATGGGATAGGCCTTGACAAGCTCAGGGAGGCCATTAGGTCCGAAGACATCAGAAAGGTCATCCGGGAACTTGATTGGCCTTACATCGATATCTTGGCCCCCCTCTACACGGGCGATGTGGCGTTGATCAGGAGCCGCCTACGTCAGCACATCTATAGTATCTCCAGGAAGGGGCGTGCCGAGAACGACTTCGGCTTCAACGTTATCATGGCCTACCTCGTATTTAGCGAGATAGAGAAGGACGATCTGGTTGGCATCGGATGGGGCATCACCCAGGGGATTGCACCCGAAGACATTTTGAAGTATCTTGCTATTCCCAACGTCGAATAATTTAATAAAAAAAACCAACGCATGAAATTTTTAGTTATTGGCAGATGATGATTATTAAGGGATTGTGATAGGGATATTATTATTTACATGAAAAGAGGAAATTTAGAGCGCCGAAATGGCGGTTAGCCTATTAACAATATCGCCACGATCAATCCATAGATGGCTAACCCTTCTCCGAGAGCGACGAACAGCAGCGACCAGATCGAGAGCTCGGGCTTCTGGGTCAGCATCTCGGATCCCGACTTGACAGCCGTCATGATGCACAGAGCGGCTGCGAACCCGGAGCCGATCATGGTCAACGCTCCCATCAGGGTGCCCCATGCTTCTGCAGGTATCATTTCACCTTCACCTCCTCCTCCGATCAATATGAAGAGTATGCCGAAGAAGATTACCAGCGCTGCAATCCCCCCCCACGAGCCTAAGCTGTCCAGCGCAGATTTGATGCCCTTTTCGTCTCCACCGCTTTTAGATATTGTAACTATTAACACGAGGCCGAGAAGCGATATCAACCCCATGAACAATGTCACTACGGGGGAAACTGTCTCCATCGATAACATCAGTCCTGCTAGGAATCCATAGAATATGAGCAAAGCCCCGAAGACACTCAGAGACGCGCCATAGACAGAAGCCCTGCCCTTCTCAACCGCTGTTGAAGCGCTGATAGTGGAGCCGTGAGTCAGGCACCATGCTGCCGCAATGATGCTGCCGATTATCGCGATCGCTGAAGGCAAGAAGTCGATCTTTACCGCCTCCTTCGATGTTGCTGCGGGTGGGGGGCAACTATTGACTTCATATTTTTCCTTCCCACCTTATTCTCCTTAGAATGCATTATACCACATATAACCTTTTTCACAGAGGTGTTGAGGGGAGATGGAAGTTCAGGGCTCTATTTTTCCCGAGGCTTGAGTCTATACGGTCTGAATGGTACTCCCCCGCCTTGGTAGAACTTGCCCATGAACTCGTAGTACAGCAGCCTAAGGGACTGGACCGAACTGGAGATGAACTCGAAGCTCATGGCGATGAGGTTCATCAGCAAGAGGCTGACTGTCGTCCCCATGAAGCCACCCAACTGGTGAGCCGCGACTGCGAGGCTCGCGTGGGCGAGGGCGAAGGCGGCTATCCTCAGGAATGAGAAGATGTTAGCCAGCCCCTCGACGAATGTCATGAGGAGGGCGCCCACCCCCTCGCCTATCACCTCAATACCGAAATGTCCCTCGGCGACGGCGGCGATGATGGGCTCAAGCATCGCCAGGACCATTCCCCCGACCATCACATAGAAGGCCCAGTAGCTCATAACGGCCATGAAGTCTCCGCTCCTGATGAAGTACATCGCCGACAGGTAGAGGCCCCCCACATAGAGGATCATGCCCAGGCCGTGCTCGCCCAAGACCCCCCACTTATGTCCCTCCTTGTACTGGTTTATGGCTCCAACGACGAGGCCAAATATGATTTCGACAGCCGCGATCGTGAACACTAGTTTCAGTAGGGAGGTTGTTTCTTCGATGGGGTTTGGAAGGATTTGGTGATGATGAAATAGCAGTCCCTCCATCAGGAAGATTGAGTCGTATAAAACACCAAATATCATTGCCGAGATGCCCATGGGGATGAATAGGCTCCCCAGCTTGGACATCATTCCCCTCTTAAACTTCCGGCTCATGAACAGTCCAGCCAATAAGAAAATAGCTCCTTGGCCTATGTCGCCGAACATGAGTCCGAACTGGAAGCTGAATATGAGGATTGTTATGTACATCGGGTTCACCTCGTGCATCGAGGGCCAGCCCCTGAGGGTCGTCAGCTTCCACGCAGGCTGGAGGATCGAAGGGGTAATAGTTGGCTCGGGCGTAGGAACCGCGTGGTCTTCATGTCCTGGCTCCTCGTACGTCAGGTAGAACAGCTCTCCCGTCTTCTGCTGCAGGTTATCCATGATTCTGTCAAGGGCCTGCACATTGGTGTCTGGAATCCAACCCTGCACGACGCTTATCACCTTCGTCCTAAGAACCGGGACTGAGTCATCGGATAGTATCCTGAGCATCTCCTCGAGGAGCTTGGCCTCGCCCAGCACCGGGGCGTACTCTTTCCTGATTGCGCCGTACTCGACTTCTCCCTCGGCCAAGGCCTGGAGTTCCTTGACCTCGCGCTCGTATTCCCCGATGGCTTCCTCGCGTCTCCCGGAGTCGATTGCTAGGAGTATGTCTCTTGTGTTGATCACTTCGAATATGTCTTTAACTTCAAAAATGAGGAAGATTGTCTCGACCCACTCCCTCCTCTTCTCTGGGCCGAAGACAAAAATGTAACCCCTTTCCGGTGAAATTTCAATCACTTTTGTGCCTAGATCCTCAAACCTGTGAAGGTACTCCCCGAGGCGCTCTTTAATCTGGAGGTCCACCAACCCAACGGTAAGGCACTTTTTCAGCTCGTCTGGCTGAAGCGCCCTTAGGCTTTCCAGCCGAGCCCTCGTCTCCACTAGCCTTTTTTCCCCCTCTTCTCTTTCCCTCTCGACTTCCTTTATTTTTTCCTGAATTTCTTTGAATGTGGAGATATAACTTTCAACCTCGCCCTCCGGGTCTTCCGTAAACTCCTTTAATTTATCTGTGGTGAGATCAGCGCTTTCAAGATCGGGTAATATCGTATCCTCAAGAGGCTTGTACTCTTCGCGGAATTTCTCGTAAAGCCCTTTGAAGTTGACAACCTTCTCCCCGGTCTTTCGAAGCTTCTCAAAATCCACGCCACTAACTGCCTTAAGCTGGGCGACCCTGGCCTTACCAAGCTCACCCAAAATCTGAGCTTCGTGTTCCGGAGGGGTGATGATGGTGAACTTCTTCAACGTGAATCACTAATATCACCCGGTTTTTTATTAAAAGTTTTCTTACGCCCCTAAAAATCCATGCCTATAAATCCACATTCATCAGCGTTGTCACCTCTTCTTCAGGAGGGTGCTGAAAGACGTGAGCGACGCGATGGAGACGGCTCTGATGACATCCCTCTCAGACACCATGCCGATTAGCTTATCCTTTTCCATGACTAGGAGCCGGCTGATGCGGTTCTCCCTCATCTTTCTCATCGCATCAAGTATATTCGTTTCCGGGGAGGTGGATATGAGGGGGCTGGTCATTATGTCCTTCATCTTTGTCTCGCATGGATCCCTGCACATAGAAACCACCCGCTCTAGCATGTCTCGTTCGGTCACTATCCCAAGGGCTTGACCGCGCTCGGTGATCACTATGCTCCCTATCCGCTTATCGACCATCAACAACGCCCCGTCTCTGACGTTGACCTCGCCGTCCACGGTTACGACGGGGCTGCTCATGATATCGGCGACAACGGATGGGAACTTCTCCATGTCTCCACCTTCAGCCTTGTATGCCGAACGTTTTGGGCCTGGCCTCTAGAAGGGTCGTGGTGGAGGCGACCCCGTCGGTTGCCCTCAGCTTGTTGAAGATAAAATTGTCCAGATCATCGAGGGAGTTGGACTCAATTTTCAAGATGAGGTCATATTCCCCGTAGGTTAATATGGCGTCCTTGACCTCTTTGAAGCTCTTCACTTTCGCATAGGTCTCTTTGTCCTTCGCAGGGAGGACTCGCACCAACGTGTAGCTGGTTATCATCTCAGTTCTATCTAACTCCCAATGAATTTAAATTGTTGTTGCTGCCTTGAAGGTTAAAAATGGGTTGATGGGGATACCCTGTCGTTGGCTCGACTTCAAATAAAGCTCTTCAGGGCCACGGTGACCTCTTGAAGCCCCAGATCGTCCAGGGAGGAATAGGTCGCCTCGGCATTGACGACTATGGCTGCCTCTAGCAGGGTCGCGATCCCCGTCGGCGACGCGAGCTGGTCCTGTCTCCACAGGTAGATTATCTTCTTGGCGAGTTCGGCGGGGACCGCGTCTTTGTCCTTGGTCCCCAGCACGATGTTCACCAATCTCTTCGACAGGTCCCCGAACAGAGAATTGGGAACTCCTTCCACGACGCTTTCCATCTCAGATCACTGAGAATGTATAGTACATACTTTATATATATGATAATCCATAACCAAACTATAAGTTTGTATAAGATAAAGTAAGGAATCTTAAAATTTTAATTCAAATTTTTTTAAAAAAAATAACGAAGAACTTGATCATTGTATAATGGATGTAAATATCCATTTTTAAAAATAATTATTTTTAAAGGAATATGTTAATTTCAGATGTGCTCAAAAATCTGTTAATTTCTAATATCGATTTGAATAATATAATTTCGATTTTCACTAATCCTATTTAGGAAATGAAAAGGTTTTTTTAATTAATCTCAAATTGATATAATGATTTACATGTCGTTGGACGTTCTTGACATGAAGATTATCCAGTGTCTCACGAACGACGCCAGGACCACTTATCGTTCCATAGCCGAGGAGGCGGGCGTGAGCGAGGCGACGATAAAAAACAGGATAGACCGCCTGATCGAGGATGGAGTGATAACGAAGTTCACCGTGATGCTCGATTACCATAAGCTCGGTCGAGCGATCAAGTCCTTCATCGGGCTTAAGGTTCAGCCCGCCAAACTTCAATCCATAGTGGACCACATGAGGGGGCACCCAGACCTCCACGTGCTCTACAGGACGAGCGGCGACGTGGACCTCCTCTTCGAGGTGATCTTCGAGAAGATGGAGGACCTGAACGCCTTCCTGGAGAAGGAGCTCGCCCTGGAGGGAATCCTTGGGACCGTCGTCACAATCGTGATAGGCCCCTACAAGCGTTGCCCATGGACGGGGCTCTAGCGCCAGGCATCGAGCTTCGATTCGCCCGCTATGAAGACGGTGAGCCCCTCGACCTTGGTGTGGTGCTCCTCGAGCTCCACCTTGAACATGGTCTCGAGGTAGCCTCGGAGGTAGCCGGTCGGGACGGCGCACTGCTCCACCTTGATCTCGTTTTCGACGGTGGAGAATATCCCCCACCCTAGGTTCTCCAACTCCTTCAGGACCAAGGACCAGTTCTTCTTCTTGGTGAGATCTATGTCCCTGAACTCGGGCTTGAGCACCTTCCTCTTCATGGCTGTGAGCTGGCCGGCCCTGTAGGTCTCGAACTCCGTCAGCAGCTCGAAGATGTCTAGGAGCATCCCCCTGTCCATGAGGATGATTCTGCTGTCCCCGATGCGGTAGATGTCCGGTAGCCAGTCGTGCATGGAGAGCCTCTTGAAGAGGATGAGCGCCTTCCTGACAGCTTCATCTTTACTTTTTATGAACCGAGTCCTCTCGAGAAATTCCAAGTAGTTGTAGGTGTCGTCATCTAACTCCAATGCGAGGGTCTTCATGCACCATCGCCATAAAGGAGTATGTCCCATGAATAATATTTCCTATCATCAAGAAGCCCCCCCGATGAAAGATGTTACATTTTTTGACAGTAATTTACGACGCTATTATCTGATTCATCTTCTTGGCTATCCACGCCACAAGAAGGACGTACTGGGCTATCATGAGAAGGATAATCGGTATGGCTACCATCACTGCCCCAGGCGCCTTCCAAATAATTAGGGGTATGGCGATCACCATCCCAAAGACAGGCATCATCAGGACGAACAAAAGAACCCCGCGATTTTGCTTCAAAATTTTCTTGAAGTTTGAGGAATCGCTCATTTCCTGAAAAGCTTCTGATTACAAGTAGATAAATTTACCCAAATGGAAACAAAAACCAGCTTTTCTTAAGCCAAAAAACTCTTCACCGAGCAGTTGTCGATTGAGGATTTATGTCAGTTAATCCACTTTTTGGGGGTTTTATATCGTATTCTTGGAATTTAAAGAGTTACCTTAAAATGAATATACAAAGACACCGACTTATCGCCTCAGGGCTACATCTAGAAAGGCATGGCGTCATCAATTGTGTTAAATCCATAGCCTACCTTTTCTCTCCGAGTGGCTTGAAAATTTTTAATCTCTAAAAAAGTTTTTCCATCTTTAACAAAATATTTTCTAGATATGTCTGAGAAACGTTGTGTGGTGTGCGATAAACTTCTAGATCAAAATGAGGTCAGGATCAATGAACGGCGGTTCCAGTCCGGTAAGATAAAAAAGAGATACTTATGTAAAAGTTGCCGCCAGAAGGAGTACGACCAATACACAAATTCGATTAAAAGATTGATAGAGAAAAAATGATTTGAAACTAATTAGATAGTCCTTTGTTCCAACAGGTGTTTCTTGGCTCATCTGGCATGAGGGGCGATGATCGTATCATCTTCGATTTGCATCATGTCTTGTAAGGTGGTCTCGAGCCCCTTTAACCTGTTCCTGAGGGTGACTTCGGTCGTCCCCGCCGCCGCGGCAACGTCCTTCTGAACCCTCCTATCGTTGTTCTCTATGCAGGCCATGTATAGGGCCGCGGCTGCGATCCCGCGTGGATCTTTGCCTGAGAGGCCGTTCCTTTCCTTCGCCTCCGTCAGTATCTTTATGGCTTGGAGTTCTGTGTCCTGTCTGACCTTCAGCTTTGAGGCTATGCCTGAGACGAACTTCATCGGGTCGTCTATGGGCATCCTCAGCTTGAGCTCACGCAGTAGGAGCCTGTAGGAGCGCGAGATCTCCGAGTGCTCGCGGGCGCTGGCCGCGGAGATGTTTTTCAGGGGGCGAGGAACCTTGTTGAGTCGACAGGCAGCGTGTAGGCTCGCCGCCACGAACGCGTCGATGGACCTTCCCCTGATCAGGTCCTTCCTCAGCGCTTTTCTGTAGATGAGGGCTGCGTTCTCCTTCACAGGCTGCGGGATGTGGAGCGATGCTGACAGCCTGTCCAGCTCGGCCATGGCGATGCTCAGGTTGCGCCCCCACGTGTCGTCCAGCTTGGTGCGGGTGTCGTATCTCTTGAGCTTGTTCATCTTTGTCTTAGTATCATAATCAAGGCGGTTACCACGGGCGTCCCTGTCCCCGCTGAAGCTCGTGGACAGCCCCATGTCGTACAGGGCGTACGATCTGGCCATTCCGGCCCTCGGCCTCGTCTCCCTCTCATCGCCCGTGAAGGCCCTCCACTCGGGTCCAGAGTCAACGATTTCATCGGAAACCACTAGCCCGCAGTTACCACAGACCTCCTCCCCTGCATCTAGGTCTATGATGATGTTGTCGCTCCCGCACTTAGAGCACCCTCTGCTGTTCGATTTCTGAATCATACTTACCTCTCTCCTCCCGGACTTTTTGCCGGTTCTTCACACATCAGAATCGGTATATATGGATATTTTACCCATTCGTAAATTATATATATATGTCTGTCTTATAAAGATTTCGAGGTCATCCTTGCCAAAGCCCATGGGCACCACCGGCGCCACGAAGATGAAAATTTTGGCGATCGTCTGCCACAACTGCGACAAGGGGCTTGATTCTTATGGCTATACCATATGGCAGTCCCTGAAGGAGCTCTTCCACATATACCTTAATGACTGCGACGTTAGGAACGTTTACCACCACCTCAGCGAGCTCTGCGAGCTCAACCTCCTCGAAAAAATGGAGGGTGCCGAGCCGGATCCCAACCAACGATGCCTTTATCGGATCACAGACAAGGGGCGGGGCCTTGAAGACAAATTCAGCCCGTACTTAGAGGTTGTGCGCCTGGGATCGCGACCCCTGAGCAAGTATTAATGCTTCCCTTTTTTCATCGTCCCAATCGTCGTGGTAGTCTCCAGTTTGACCTCGTCCCCAATGGAGATGTCCAAGTCCTCGAATAGCTTCCTCGAGACGCTTAGCCTCAGGCTTGCCGGCTCCTTCATCTGGATGGTGAAATCGATCTCGTCGCCAACAACATTCATCTCGGTGACCTTCGCCTCGACGAGGTTCCTCGACCTGAATCCGTCCAGGAGTCCGGAGCCGCTGGAGAGCTCGTTTATCACGGACTCGACCTTCGAAAAGTCCTCGAGGAACTGTAGCCCCAGAGCTGTCAGCTCGGCTCCTCCTCCGCCTGCCCTTCCCCCCTTGTGGGCGTGGAGCAGAGGCTGCCCAATTTTCTCCTCGGCCTTCTTCACAAGCCCCCAGGCGAACCGATAGGACATATCCAGCGATTTGGCGGCCTCCTTGAGGGTGCCCGTCTCCCTCACTCTCTTCAGCAGCCTGTAGACGCCGGGGCCGAACACGTAGCCCTCATCGGTCTCGAGCCAGGCTTTGAATGTGGGCTTCGGCTTTGAGATCTCTGACATCGGAGAGCCTCGATCCCTACTCTGAGCTCTCCTCTGATATTGTTTTTTCCCTCACTGAAATTAGGGGACGAGTCAGGGGTTTCAGGAGTTGTTTTTGCCGCCTTGAGCGGAGCCTCGGGCCTCTGCCACGATGCCTGGGGCTTCCGCCTGTCCCTCTGCGGGTTCGTACTTGAACTGCATCTCGTAGAGTTTGGTGTAAAGGCCGCCCTTCTTGAGGAGCTCCGAGTGGTTGCCCTTCTCGACGATCGCGCCCTCGTCAAGGACGACGATGAGGTCCGCGTTCCTCACGGTGGAGAGGCGGTGGGCAATTACGATCGACGTCCTGTCCTTGAGCACCTTCTCCATCGCCTGCTTTATGACGAGCTCGGTGTACGCGTCTATGCTCGACGTCGCCTCGTCCATGATCAGTATCCTCGGGTCTGCGATGAGGGCCCTCGCGAGGGAGATCAGCTGTCTCTGGCCCATGCTGAGCCTGCTCCCCCTCTCCCTCACCTCCGTGTCGTATCCCTCCGGGAGCTTTTCGATGAATTCGTGGGCGCCGACCGCCTTGGCGACCTCGATCACCTTTTCGTCGGTCGCGTCGATGTTGCCGTATTTGATGTTTTCTCTCACCGTCCCCGAGAAGAGGAAGGGGTCCTGGAGGACGATGGCCATCCTCTTCCTGAAGCTCTTGATGTTCAGCTCCTTCAGGTCGTGGCCGTCGATTGTGATCCTGCCCTCCTGCGGGTCATAGAACCTGTACAGGAGGTTGACCATTGTCGTCTTGCCCGCGCCTGTTGGCCCCACGAGGGCGACTGTGGTGTTGGGCTCTATCTCTAGCTTGATGTTCCTGAGCACCGGTGTGCCGGGTTCGTAGCTGAACGTCATGTCCTCGTATGCGATCCTCCCCTCTATGTGGGGGAGGCTGATGGCGTCGGTTTTCTCCTCTATGATCACGCCGGTGTCCAGTATGTGGAACACCCTCTCGGTCGCCGCGAACGCCGACTGAACCTCGTTCCAGAACTGGCTCAGGGACTGTATGGGCCAGAAGAAGCGGTTTATGTATGACATGAACGCGAAGAGGACGCCGACGGTCAGGGTGCCCTCCATGACGGAGAGGCCGCCGAACCAGAGGACGAGGAAGTTTCCGATGGCGCCGAATAGGCTGACCGCGGGGTGGAAAGCCGACATGACCCGTCCGGCCTCCACGTTCGCCTGCATGTTGGAGATGTTCGTCTCCTGGAACTCCCTGCGGGTCTCCTTCTCCCTCGAGAAGGACTGGATCTCCCTCATGCCGCTGACGCTCTCCTCGATCTTCGCGGAGACGCTCGCGATCGTCTTGCGGGTCTCCCTGTACACCTTGCGAACCTTCTTGCCCCAGACGTAGCTGAAGACGACTATCATGGGTATCACGCTGAAAACGGTAAGAGATAGCCCGAGGTTTAACAACAGCATGATGAAGATGATGCCCACTAGGGTCACTGCGTCGGCGATAACCTCTATCACGCCCGACGAAACGAGCTCGGTGATCTTGTCGACATCGTTCGTTACCCTCGAAACGATGCCCCCTACTTCCTTCTTTGCGTAGTACCCGAGGGATAGCCTCTGGAGGTGGCGGAACATGTCCATCCTCATGTCGAACTCCAGCTTGGCCCCGAGCCACGAGATCAGATACCTGTTTCCGTACTCGGCGCCGAATGTGGCCAAGCTTATGGCGACGTATGCGGTGGCCAGAATCGTGAGGCCGCCGATGTCGAGTTTAGTGATGTAATTATCGATTGCCATGCTGAACAGGTAGGGAGGAACGAGGCCGAGCACCGTGACGGCGATCACAAGCGTGGTGAGTAACAGAGCCTTGTTTCTGAACCTCCATATGTAACTGAGTAGTCTGATCGTAAGCTCCCTGTCGCTGACCTGCCTCTGATAGTCTTCCTCTTCATCGCCCGTGGGGTGCCAGTGTCCGTGCATGCCCATGCCTACTCTTCCTCCCTCTCCCAGGCCTCGGAGATCTGCGTCTGGTAGAGCCTGTAGTACACGCCCTCCTTCGCCATGAGCTCATCGTGGGTGCCCTCCTCAGCGATCTTGCCGTCCTCGAGCACAATGATGTAGTCGGCCTTCTTGACCGATGAGAGCCTCTGTGTGATGATGAACGTGGTCCTGTCCTCGAATAGCTCCTCGAGAGCCCGCTGGATCTCGAACTCGGTGCTCGTGTCGACGCTTGAGGTCGAGTCGTCCAGGATCAGGATCTTCGGGTTCTTAAGCAGGGCGCGTGCTATCGCCAGCCTCTGCTTCTGCCCCCCGGAAAGGGTCACTCCCCTCTCCCCCACCTTTGAATCGTAGCCCTCTGGGAGGGACTCTACGAAGTCGGTTATCTTCGCCCTCTCGGCGGCGGCCTTTATGTCCTCGAGCTTCGCTCCCTCGACGCCGAAGGCTATGTTCTCCTTTATGGTTGTGGAGAAGATGAAGGGGTCCTGTCGGACGATGCCGATTTGCCTCCTGAGGGACTTTAGGGTGACGTCCCTGAGGTCGTGGCCGTCTAAGGTTATCTTCCCCTCCGTCACATCGTAGAACCGTGGGATGAGGTTGATTATTGAGCTCTTTCCAGATCCCGTGGCGCCCAATATCGCTATCGTCTCCCCGGGCTCCGCGTCCAGGTTTATGCCCATGAGAACCATGTTCTTCCTGTCGTAGCTGAACCCGACGTTCTCGAAGACAATCTTCCCCTCGACGTCGCTTAGCTCGATTGAGTCCTCCTTGTCCGAGACATCAACTTGGGCGTCCATGATCTCGAAGACGCGTTCCGAAGCCGCGAGGGCCCGTTGGAATGCGGACATCATCATACCGACCATCCTGATCGGGCCGCTGAGGCGTGCGACGTAGAAGTAGAAGGCGACCATGCTGCCGAGTGTCAGGGCTCCGGTTATCACTTGGTTGCCTCCGTACCAGAGGATCAGGACGCTGCCCAGCGTGGTCAGCAGGCCGGAGAGGGGCATCCAGAAGGATCTCACCCTTGCGACTTCTATGTTGATGTCGAAGTAGGTCTGGCATTCGTCTGAGAACTTCTTCTCCTCGTAGGGCTCCATGGCGAAGCCCCTGACGACCCTTATGCCCGTGAGGTTCTCCTGTAGAACCGAGGTTAAATCGCCGAACTGCTCTCTCATCCTGTCCCAAAGGGGGCGGATCTTCGTTGAGAACTGGCGCATAGTGTACAGCATAAACGGGAGCAGGACAAACGACAGAAGGGAGAGTTGGATGTCGATTGACAGGATGGAGTACATGACCAGAGCGACTGTGAGCGTGGACGAAACGATCATCCTCAAGCCCCAGTTGTAGAATCCCTCGATCTGGTTGATGTCGCTAGTCGCCCTGGACAGAAGCTGACCGGTTCTCTGCTGGTCGTAGAAGCTGAAGGACTGATCCAACAGCGAGTTATAGAGGTCGCCCCTGAGGTGTAGGGAGGCCATCTGGGAGATGTAGCTAGAGGCGTACCGCTGAAGGTAGGTAAGTAGGCCCGTTACTGCCGCCAAAATTATCAGCGAGAACGAGAACACGCCCAGGATGGCGACATCCGGTTTCACGTTGAAGGCTCCTGAAGCCCAGGCGGCTACGGGGCCCATGATCCTGTAGATTATCCCGCTCATGCCGCCTCCCGGGGCGAATGTCTCCTTTGAGGCAATTGCCTCTATGATGTCCACTAAGCTACCTATGATTGCCGGGGTTAGGTTCTCTACGACCGTTACAAACACGACGAAGAGCAGGATCACCTTCAGCTGCCAGAACCGGGTCACGTACCTCAAGACGCGCCCGAGGTTCCTCATCCCCGGCTTCCTCTGGATATTCGCCGCTTCGTGTCCCGCTTTCATGAACCCCCGCTCCTCCCCCTCGGCTTCGAAGGCCTCAACAAGCCCCTCAGCTCGTCGACGACCCGTGCGTGCTCCCGGTCGTCCGCCAGCTTGATCCTTGTGAGTAGCTGGATGATCTGCCAGTTGCTTCCTTTCTTGAGGCTAACAGGCTCCTTTTGCTGTTCGATGGTCTCCTCCAATGCCTTCTGCTCCCTCAGGAAGAAGGAGTTCATGAGCTTCAGGGCTTCGCCTCTATCCTCGTCGGGGACTTCGATGCCGTATGCCTTCAGCCCCTCCAATGTGTTCTGAAGCATGTCCTCCCGCCATGCCTCCGTGCCTCCAGCCCCCGATATGGTCTCGCTGAGGGAGTAGGAGATGATGAACCTTTTCGCCGTGCTCTGGTAGTAGGACTGCACCATGTTCCTCACCTTCTCGGTGCGGGTCTCCTCAACGAGCCCGGCGCCCTTGAGGAGGTGAAGGTGGTGTATGACGCTGGAGTGGCTCTTGTTCAGCGCCTTGGCCAAGTCCGTCGTGGACATCTCGTGGTGCCTGAGCATGTGGAGTATGTCCCGGCGCGTGTCGTCCGCGAAGAGCTTCGCAACCTCGGGGTCCTTGACGATAATGACATCTTTACGCAAATTTATCGCTACACATCTCTGTAGCGTTATATTTAAGTGTAGTGTGTATTGGGTATCGGGCCTCCATTTTTAATTCTCAGACGTCTTAATCGATGGCATGGAGAGCAACGACGAAGCGCTCCTCGGCATCAAGGTGCTGGACCTGAGCCGTGTTCTCGCGGGCCCGTACTGCACGATGCTCCTCGCCGACATGGGCGTAGAGGTCATCAAGCTGGAGATCCCCGGGAGAGGCGACGACTCGAGGGAGTTCCCGCCGTTCAAGGACGGGGAGAGCCTCTACTACGTCAACCTTAACAGGGGGAAGAGGAGCATCACCCTCGACCTGAAGCACCCGGAGGGGAGGAGGATCTTCCTCGAGCTGGTGAAGCGCTGCGACGTCGTCGTCGAGAATTTCAGGCCGGGCACGATGGAGCGGCTCGGCCTAGGATACGAGGCCCTCAGGGATGCCAACCCCCGCCTCATCTACGCCTCGATATCCGGCTTTGGCCAGGCGGGGCCCTACAGGAGCCGTCCCGGCTACGACATCATAGGCCAGGCGATGGGCGGGCTCATGAGCATAACGGGCTGGCCCGACTCTCCGCCGACGAGGGCGGGAACGGCCATCGGCGACGTCCTAAGCGCCCTCTTCTGCTGCATCGGCATCCTCGCTGCGCTCCAGGTTCGGGAGAGGACCGGCCGGGGCCAGGCGGTTGATATATCGCTCATGGACTCCGTGTTTGCCTCGCTGGAGAACATACCGCAGAAGGTCTTCGTCCAGGGCGAGATCCCGACCCGGATTGGGAACCGCTACGAGTTCGTCTACCCGTACGACTCCTTCAGGGCGTCGGATGGCTGGGTCATCCTCGGGATCGCAAACGATGCGATCTGGAAGCGTTTCGTTGATGCGTCGGGGCTCTCGCACCTCGAGGGGGACGGGAGGTTCTCAACAAATCCCAGGCGCGTGGAGAATCACGAAGCCCTCAAACCCCTGATCCAGAAGTGGGTCTCGAAAAGGAAAGTCGGGGAAGTCGTCTCCTGCTTGACAGAGCGAGGGGTTCCCGCTTGTCCGGTGTGCAACCTCAAGGAGGTCGCAGACGACCCCCACACGATGGCGAGGAAGATGATCGTCGAGGTCGACCAACCGGGCCTGGGCATCGTCAGGCTCCTCGGCTGCCCGGTGAAGATGTCGGAGACGAATCCGGCCCCGAGAGGGCCGGCCCCCGCCCTGGGATCGGACAGCGCCTCAGTGCTCATGGATCTGCTGGGCTTATCTGAGCGGGAGATCGAGAGGCTTGAGCGGGACGGGGTAATCTAGGCCTTCTCCCCAAGGAACAAGGTGATCTTCGAGTACATCCCGTACCCGCTGCGCTCGATTGCGGGGCCGTACCTCTCCCAGACTTCCTCGAAGTTCGGGACCTCCCTCCCGTAGATCTCCCTTGCGATCCTGATGCCGTTGACGAGCTCGGTCCTGGCCTGGTCGGCGGTCATCTTCGACCCGGTGAGGTAGGATTTTGCGTCGAGCAGCCGTATGCCATTCTCTCGGAAGAGATTCGTGTAGAACTTCGAAGGCAGGGACCTCGCCCCAAAGACCTCCCCTTCGACCTCTACGGCTACCCTCAGGTCCTCGGTCTCGGCGAGGTCGGGAGGCGTGACCGCGAGGGCGATCCGACCCGTCTTCCTCGTCGTCTTGATCATCTCCTTGATCGCCTTCTCCACGCCCGCTTCTCCCCGGGTCATGTAGATGTCCCTCATGCCGAGGAAGCTCGTGGCCAGGTCGAAGACCCCGTTCCTCACCGGCAGGTTAGCGGCGTCTGCCATCAGCGGCCCGATGTTGTCGGGGGCTCCCAGATCGCGCTTTTTCCTCATCATGTTAGTGAAGGCGGAGGGCACGATGTCAACTGCGACGATCATCCCGGACGGATGGGTCAGGGCCAGTTGGAAGGTGTAGTAGCCCCAGCCGCAGGCTATGTCCAGTACAAGTGCATCTTTGTCCCTAGACAGATCCAGGGCCATTGCCCTTCTCGTTCCGCCGAGCTCGTCCCAGTATCTGTCGTACTCCTCGTCCGTAAGAAATCTCAAACTTTACGGGCCCCTGGGTCGCGTTAGAAAAAGGATCGTTAGAAACAGGTTAAAGGTGTTCGGCTGGCTTGAATTTTCGCTCCATCTCGTCTAGTATCGCTTCGATCTCGGAGAGCTCCGTGGTGAACTCCTTCTGCCCCGTCTCCCACTCGACCTTGACCGACTTGATGTTCTCGTAGCCCTCCGGGTTGTTTATCGAGAGGGTGAAGAGGTTGGAGTCCTCGCGGCGGATCTCCCAGACGTTTTTCGCGCCGTCAGTGCGCTGACTGCTCTTGGCCAGCTTGTCCGCGATCCTCTCCAGCTTCTCGACCATCTCGCTCATCCTCTTCTCGTGCTCCACGATGAAGCCGATGACCAGGTCGAGGACGTCAGCCCTCGTCTTTAGCGTTGGTTCATCCGACATGTAATTCCACGCCCCTTCCTTTGGCTGGAGTTAACATGTACATCCAATAATGCTAAGGAATATGGATCAAATCTACGATAGCGTTCAATAATATCGAAATATTACAAATGAGGGTATACATAATACGTTCCATATTAGGCATGTTTCATGCCTTTTTCCCGAGAAAGAGGGCAAAATACAAGGGATGGAAAATATGGCTCGCGAGCATGATACCGAACCTATTATTTTAAACTCATACCATTAAAGATGCCATTTTGAATAGATGGGCTCAGTCTAGTTTCTTCTTTCAGTCCCTTCGCCGATTTATGATTCGTTTCATCGAGAAGTAGACGATGAGCAGCCTGTATAGCAGCCTGGCCTTCAGGTCTCCGGGTGGAGGGTAGTAAAGTATGCAGGGCTCGTTGAGCGGCTTTGATATGTCGTGGGCGAACCTGTTCCCGGAGTTGTGGTAGTACCACCTGTCGAGGAGCCTTCTGTCGAGCCTCTCGAGTCTGGGCTTCAGCTCGTGCCACGCCACGGGGTCGATCTGCCTCTTGACCCCGACGAAGACGTGGTAGCAGTTGAGGACGGCGACGATCGGCCTCTCCCCTTCAAAGCACAGCCTCTTCAGGGGTATCCGCCTGACCTCGGCGACGTTCCTCCTCCCCCTCGGCCCACCCCACGGGAACCTGTCCACGGGCGAGGTGCTGTACTCCAAGTTCTCGGCCTTCGCCTTCGGCACACGCTCGTAGATCTCCACGCCGTGTCCACCGTTCTCCACGGATCCGATTGAGGAGACGACGACCCTCTCGACCTCCTCGGACGACGCGTCCAGGTGCACCTGGATCTGCTCGTAGTCGTGGTCGTGGTCCTTGTTCAGCTCCCTCCAAGTGCAGTCCTGCCTCGCCCAGTATACCTCGTACAGGATGCAGATCTTCAGGCTGCTTGGATCGAAGACCAGTCTATACCCCATCAGGTCAGGGGGGAATGGCTTAGACCCGCACTCTCTTGGGTCAAGTATGATCGGTTTGTGATCCTC
>CAZPMB010000021.1:0-1119 GCA_964587735.1 uncultured Candidatus Bathyarchaeia archaeon
GGGACTATCGTGAAGCGGATCGTCCTCCTCGGCTTTTTGAGGTCGCCCCTCGCGATCAGCCTCCCAAGGGCCCTCGCCGCCTCCATGGCGGCGCCGCATCCGGAGGCGTTGTCGTTCGCCGAAGGCTGGGGGTGGCAGATGTGGGCGACAACGACCACCTCCTCCGCCGACTCGCCGGGGATCGTGGCGACGGCGTTCTCGATCGACCCCTCGTAGATGCTTGAATCCACTTTCGCCCAGACCTTGACGGGATCCTTTGCCTTCCTCCCCTTCTCCACCAGGCCCCGTAGCCACCTACCGGTCCTGGACGTGAGGACAAAGCCGAATGCTGGCTTCTCTCCGCCGCCCCACCAGAAGCTCGTGTACTTGAGGGCGTCGTCGAGCTCGCCCTCCTTGAGGTTCGGAGGCCGCAGGAACATGCCGTCGAACAGGATGCCGATGGCGCCGTGGCGATCGACCGCTAGCTCGCGCACGCGCGCCACATCCCCATTCGTCAGCACGATCTTGCCCTCGACGTCGAGCTTCTTGTATTCGGCCTCATCCTCCCCCTTGTCGAGGGCGACGACCTCCGCCTCGCAGCACCCTCCGGGCGTCGGGTGGCTCCTCTGGATTAGGCTGAACTTGGACTCTGACCAGCGGGCGAGGATCCTCGCCTCATCGGCCGGATGCGTGAGCTTTAGCTCAGCGTCGTTGCAGCTCCACTCCTTGAAATGGAGGTCGCTCCAGGAGTAGGTCTTCATGTCAGCCGGATACCGGTGGACCCTGGCGTCCAGGCCGCTCCCCTTGAGCGCCTCGACGACGTAGTTGACGGCCGCCCTTAAGCCGGGGCTCGCCTGGATCCTGTGGTACCGGGTTATCTCTGAAACGAAGTTGAACGCGATTTCGCCGGAGACTTCTTTCTCAAGCCTCTTGAAAATTTGGCTGAACATTGCTATTTATTAGGAGTTTTAGGGGATTTATCGTTGATCCCATGAGGAGTTGGAGCCCATTTGTAAATCCTCATTAAAAGAACGACTCATTTTGGCGATCAGACAGCTCCGGACCATTTCGTTATCCAGATCGTGAAAGCGACGGCGAAGACGTCCAAGGCGTAGAAGTACAGGCTGTAATCGGGGAATG
>CAZPMB010000021.1:1219-13789 GCA_964587735.1 uncultured Candidatus Bathyarchaeia archaeon
ATTCGCCGGTGGCGTCGCCTACGTTTGTGACGGTCACGTCCACAAAGACCTCTTCATCCACGCTTCTTAGGATGTTCTTCACATGTGCAGGCACTTTGAAATCGGAGAATATGAATTAGAACCAGCTATTGCTGGCCTGCACAGAGAAGCCACACAAAATAGGGATAAACAAGCCAGAACCTTGAGCGCGGGCCCGAGAAACTCAATTTTTCTTCGGTCCAATGACGATCATAATATTTAAAAATATATGAATATAAATGTTCAATATATTTAAAAAATGTCTTTCACAACACATTCAAGAAAGTTTTATTAAATCGGGGCGGGGTATCTGGGTGTTGAGTCAGAAGCATAATACGTCTAATTTCTGCCTCAAAAGTATATCAGCCGCTGTAGCTCAGACTGGGAGAGCGCCCGGCTGAAGACCGGGGTGTCGAGTGTTCAAATCACTCCAGCGGCACCAACATACCAGATAAAACAAACCGATTGTGGTCGTTTTGAGGGGGCGGGTCCTGCACACTTCAGCTCCAACTTGAGGCTTCTATGCTCTCTTTAGGGGGTTGGGCATCCTAGCTAATTAGGTGGAGCTTGGTCTGCCGCCCAGCCAGGAAACGTAGGTTTCCTCCGGTGAAGATTGCGTCTTCCTCGAGGGCGATGCGGACCTCCTGCCCACCCCACTCCGGCACCTCCCTCTTCGCGTTCAGTTCGATGGCGTAGCACGTGTCCTCGAACAGGGGATAGTCGCCCCTCCCCGGGACTCCCCCCTGACTGTCCCACAGGCCTATGGTCGGCCCTGCGGCGTGGCCGTGGTATCCTAGGGGGTGGGTGTAGATGGTGGCGTTGATGCCCTCCCTCTTGGCCCTCTCCAGAGCTGCCTCCAGAATCTGGTTGCCCGTCCTTCCCGTCACCATCTCCCCAGCGTGGATCTCCTGAAGCCTGTTGGCGTCTGACAGGGCGGCTCTGAGACCCTCAGGCGCTTCGCTTTCCCTGGGCCTGAGGATGTAGGCGTTCTGCTGGACGTCTGTGGCCAGTCCAAGGTAATAGAAGCCCACATCGCAGTGGAGTAGGTCTCCGGGCTGGATCGACGTCCTCTTGTCCTCCTTGTCGTACTTCTGGTCGGGCGCTTGGATCTCAACGCTGGGCTGGAACCAGGCCTGGAGCCCCAGGTCGAGGATCTTCTGGCGCATCCACCAGGCGACGTCCTCGGTCGTCGTGATCCCGGGGTGGATGACCCTGCTTGAGAAGGCATCGGCGACGATGGCGTGGTTGATCTCCACAATGCCAGGGTAGGCGTCGATCTCCGGCCCGGTGCGCCGCTCGAGCCATCCGACCGCAAGCCTCTCCGCGCCCCTCGTGCGGCCCATATACACTTCCCCCAACGCAGCTGATAGGAGATTGTACTCGCCATGGGTCAGGCCATCGCCGAAGGCGAAGGTCTCCGAGACGTTTATGCCTATGGATTTCGGGTCGCGCTCCCTCACGATCCTGCCAAGGCAGTTGTATTGCTCCTCCTTGTCGGGGTCCCAGACCCCTTCGTAGAAGTCTTTGATGCCGTACCGGGCGAGAACCAGCCTCTCAAGGCCCCCGTCGCCTTTGAGGCTGAAGACGATTATCGTTCGGCGCCTGGCGTACATCATCGGCTCCGGTAGTAGGGTCATGATCACGGGGTCCTCGTTGTACTCCCTCGCGACCACTATCCACATGTCGAGGCCCTCCCTCCTCATAATCTCCGGGAGAACGGAGTCGAGGCGCTGCCTCAGCCACCTGTTCCTGACCTCTGCCCTCTGCCTCAGCGGTAAGATCTTACCTCTGTAGGCGTCGGCGAACCCCACGCCGGAGGGCCTGAGAACGTCAGCCATTTTCAACACCTTTACAACTTCATATTTCGATGGAAGTTAACATAAGCCTTCACATGGGATTGGGTTTCAAGGTCTGATACCAATTGTTCCTGCTCACGAGGCTATACCACGAGTCGATGTAATAACTTATGAGCCTGAAGTTGCATTGTCACCTTGCACATGGGGACCTCCACGGGGGCTGAGGCATTCGGCGGCATTCTAGAGCCCTGGTATCTTGGCCTTGAGGACCCGGCAGGTGCACAGGAAAAGACCCTTCTCGGCCTTATCGATGGATATGCTGGGACCCAGTATGGCGTTGAGCATCACGCAGACGAGGTCGTGGGATTCGAGGGCTACCGCATAAATTTCCCGAAGCTCGACTACCAGAGCCTCAAGGCCCACCTTGAGCCCGTGAAAAGGGGGTCATATGATTCTTTCCTTTCCGAGCCCCCCGAGGCCTGGGTGATGACCAGGGGCTCAACGGGGAGATCAAAGATCCTCCCCGCGACAAGAACCCACCTTCAGCAGATCTTCGGCTGCGGAGCCAGGGCCTTCGTCAACCACCTCCTGAGGGATAGTGAGCTGATCAGGGGCAGGGTGCTGAACCTGAGCCTTCCCTCGAGGGTAGCAACCATCAAGGTCGAGGATGGCTCAATCGGGTACGGCTACAGCTCTGGGACATACTCCCGACTCTTCCCATCGCTCGGCGACGCAGTGCTTGTGCCCAGACAGGAGGAGGTCGACGGCCTTGGCCCGGGGCTGACCAAGAGGGACTGGGAGAGGAGGTTTGATCTGGTTTACAGGAGCGCCCTTGAAGAGGACGTTTCCTCGGCGATAGGGGTTGCCCCGGTTATACTTTCCTTTGCCAGGCACATGAAAAAGGTGCACGGCAAAACTCCGAAGGATGTCTGGGGGCTGAGGGCGGTCGTCTGCACGAGCGTTCGGAAGATCCAGGTCAAGTACGCCCCGCTCTTCAGGAGATACTTCGGCGACGTTTCAACCGTCGAGATGTACAGCGCGACGGAGGGGGTGTTTGCTCAGCAGCTTGACGGGCTGCCCTACGTCTCCCCCAACTACGACACCTACCTCTTCGAGGTCGAGACGGGGAAAGGGACGAAGATGCTGCACGAGCTGAGGCGGGGGGAGTGGGGGCGGCTGATTGTCTCCACGTGCATGTTCCCGAGGTACGACATCGGGGATATGATCGAGGCGATGGGGAAGAACTACTTCCGCGTGTTCGGCAGGGCTCGGTTCGCCGATGTCTTGGAGCACAGGATCTACAGGCTCCTCTTCAGGTGGTTCCTCTGAGGGTTGACGCCTCGAAAAGCCGTATTTAAAGGGTCAACACAATCAGATTCCCCTTTGCTTGTAAGGCTGTTTAGTTTGTAGGTTACTGATACATACTCGGAGTAAAATATTAGGGGACACATTTTCTGTGGCGGGTGCGGGCCCTTGACGCGCAGAAGGTCAAAGCTCGAGATCTACGTGGAGGTGTTGTCGATCATAAAAGGCGGCACCTCGAAGCCGACCCGCATCATGTACGAGGCGAACCTCTCCTGGGATCACCTCAACAGCGTTCTGTCCCCGATGCTCACCCAGGGGCTGATAGACGAGATCGACACGACGAAGGAGAGGCGGCGGGACAAGAGGACCAACACCAGGTACGAGCTCACCCAGAAGGGGGAGAACGTTCTCCGCTACTTCAAGGACACCAGGGCCTTCGGGATCGAGGACGTCAAGATCGCCTGGTGAGAAGAGGGAGTCGACCAGCCATCCAAAGGCTCGACAGCATCCACGAAACAAGATTTATCTTGAGGGTAGTGTTGGATTTCGTAAAATCACACAGACATCAGGCCTCAGAGGATAGGCTTCTAAAATGAATTTAATGTCGATTAAAGCCCTAATTTTCGTTATACCCAGTGGCTGGGTATAACGTATTTCCCACAGTTTGCAGAGCCTTTATCACATGTACCTGCAATGAGTTAGATATGAGTGAATCTATGAGTCAAGTATTTACAGTAGTCAAGATGGGCAATCCGGAGGAGCCTGGATACACGGAGATCGACGCCATAGTCGATGCGGGAGCCACGCTGGCCGTCGTACCCAGAGAGCTGGCCGACAAATTTGGGCTGGAAGTCACAGGAGAGGCGACTGTGCAAACTGGTGCCGGCGTCCTCAAGCTACCGAGGAGTAGGGCGTGGGTCGAGGTTGAGGGTAAGTCCGAAGTCATACCGATCCTGATCTCTGACGTCATCGACAGGGTTCTGATATGAGAAACAGCCCTTGAGATCTTAGGCTTAACGGGCGATACCATCACCGGAAAACTGAAAGAGTGGACCTTCTTATTTTTGTACTAGGCCATTACACAGGTGGACCGGGCGGGATTTGAACCCGCGACCTCCGCGTTGCAAGCGCGGCGATCATACCACTGATCTACCGGCCCCGATTTTCCCCCTCTGAGCCCCAGGGTGGCTGGGTCTTCCACCTATTCAGGGGTGCTCGGAATTTGAATCTATTGTCCCGACCAGCGAGCATAAATCCCAGATCTAACCAATTCCCTTGATTTCGATGAGGGCCGTCGAGGCGGTGGTGTTCGATCTCGATGGGACCCTTGTGAGGTCCGAGCTCGACTACGGGGAGATGGCGAGGAGGGTGAAGGAGATCCTCATCACCGAGGGCGCGCCAGAGGAAGAGCTGGACGAGCCGAGGAAGATCTGGCCCATAATCAGGGGCGGAGATGGGGCCCTGAAGGAGCTTGGGCTCTCGACGAAGAGGGTAAAGCCGACGCTAAAGCTCATCAACGAGGCGCTTAACGCTGTTGAGGCGCTATCCCTCGAAAAGGTCGAGCCGATGTCAGGCGCCCTGGAGACGCTGAGGTGCCTGAGGGCGCGCGGGCTGAGGATAGGGGTGGCGACGAGGGGAGGCAGCCAGTATGCTAAAAGAAGCCTGGAGCTCACGGGGTTGACCGAGTTTGTGGACGTTGTTCTGGCAAGGGACGAGGTCGAGCACCCAAAGCCGGACCCCCGCCACCTCCTTCAGGTCGTCAGGGCCCTAAACGCTACCCCACAGAGGGTCATCTACGTCGGAGACACGACAACTGACCTCTCCACGGCGAAGGAGGCGGGCATAGCCTTCATCGGATACGCGGGAGACGAGGAATGGGCGAAGAGGATGAGGGAGGCGGGGTGCAGGGCCTTCGTCTCGGACCTCCTGGAGATAGTAAAAATCGTCGAAGAGGGCCTGAATCCTTCAAACGCTAATTAGATGAGCCATCTGTTGATTAATGTTCGTCCATCAAGGGGAGCTAATTTAAAAAAGGGAATCGGGTAACCTCCCAAGAATGGTATGAGGTGACGGTTGTTGTCGGACGAACATGTTTCGAGGGCGGTCGAGTTCATCGAGAGGATAACGCCGGATCTAATGGAGAGGGGGCGGATACCCGGCGTCAGCATAGCCGTGGTGAGGGATCGGGAGGTTATCTACGTCGGGGGCTTCGGGGCGAGGAACGTGGAGCAGAGCCTACCAGCCACACCCGATACGCTTTATGGCATAGGCTCATGCACAAAGTCCTTCGTCGCCTTGGCGATCATGCAGCTCGTTGAGCAGGGGAAGCTGAGCCTGGACGACCCGGCCAGCGAGTACATCCCGCTCGAGATCGGCAGGCTGGGCAAGTTCATCACCATCAGGCACCTGCTCACCCACTCGTCAGGCATACCCTCCCTTGGCACTTCAACGATCGCCCTGCAGAGGGGGATCGGCATAGACGTCTGGATCCCTTGGGGAGGGGTCGACGACTTCTACAGACACGTCAACGGCGCAGGCGAGGAGATAGCCGCGGACCCAGGAGAGAGATTCTTCTACTTCAACGCAGGGTACCGCATGCTCGGGCACATCATCCAGGAGGTCGCCCGAACCAGATCGACGAGTACATCACCGCCAAGATCCTGAGGCCGCTGGGGATGAGGAGGACCACCCTCTCAAAGAATGATTACCTAAAAGACGCAGACAGAATGACTCCCCACAAAAGGGACGCGGATGGAAAGCCTGTTCCAGCCGAGTTCCCTTATCCGAACGTTGGCGACAACCCCGAGTTCGCCTTCGTGGCCGCAGCAGGCGGTATCATCAGTTCCGTGAGGGAGCTGACAAGATACCTGGCGATGAACATCGATATGGGCACGTTCGAGGGAACGCAGATCCTCGGCCACGAACTCATGAAGGAGATGCAAACCCCTTACGCAGAGAGGTCTCAGACGCTCTACGGGAGCTACGGCTACGGTTACGGATGGGGGGTGACCGAGGACTTCCTCGGGACCAAGATGGTCTCCCACGGGGGCTCGATACTCGTCTCAACGGCGCACCTAGCGTTCGTTCCAGAGCACAAAATTGGGGTCGCACTAGCCTCGAACATCGCAGGATTCCAACATGCCACCGTAGCAGAGGGAGTCCTCGCCGCCCTAATGGGCCACGACCCTGAGGAGGCCGTTCCTACTTTGCGTATATGGGGCAAGATGAAGACGCTGACCGGGAAGTACGAAACTTACAAAGGACTGGAGAAGGCCGAGGTCGTCAACAGAGGCGGCCTCCTCTACCTTGTGCAGAAAGGTAGCGTCTCAGATCTTGTAGCTCCGCTGATTCCCGAGGACGACATGCTGGAGACGAACAGGTTCTACGCTTGGTCGGATGGCGTGAGGCAACCCGTTGAGTTCGTGATTGAGTCGGGGGATAGGGTTGACCTTTACGTGGAGAGGAATAGGTACCACAAGAGGGGGGCGTGAAGCCCAAGAAAAGCAGGCCCTAGGATCCACCTATTTTTCTACTTGGGGATGGAGGATACATTGCTCCAATCCCTCTGACTCTTTTTCTTGTTCACCTTGCCCTAGACTGCACCCTAGGCTGCATCAGCGTCCAGAGCCATTCGACGAACTCCCTAAGGTTCTTCGTCTGGATGTAGACCTCGCCAGGACCCCTGATCCGGGTGACGAACCCCTCGCCGCTCAGGATCGTCTCCTTCCATCCCCCTAACCTCCTGACCTCGTAGTCGCAGCTATCCGAGAAAGCCACGAGGTGGAAGTTGTCAACTACCATCTCCTCCCCGGGCCCGAGCTCGTGCCTGTCTATGGCTCCGAAGGTGTTGATGAAGAGATCACCTCTGCCGCTAACCTTCACCATGAAAACCCCCTGTCCGAAGAGGCCCCTAGTGAAACCCTCCCACTTCACGTCAAGATCGACATCCTCAGTCGAGGCGAGGTAGGCCGCCTTCTGAACTATGAACCCACTCCCCGACTCGACTTTCAGCACCTGTATATCGCCGACGGGCGCCGCCGCGAGGCCTATCTGCCCGGGCTTGTCCTTCGCAACGAAGTCGTTGACGAAGAGGGACTGGCCCCCAAGCACCGAGAGCCCGATCGTTCCAAGGATGCTCCTCTCCCTTCGGTGGGTCTCGACGCCGATGCTCGGCGTCATGTAGGTCATCGCCCCCGCCTCCCCCGTTATCTTTTCACCGGCATCGAGGTCGACGACCAGCATAGCATAAGAAGGCTCGTACTTGATTTGGTATCTCATGATAAATGCTTAGGGTGAAGAGTATTAATGCCTTATTTTTTATTTCATCCTCGATCCAATGTCAATCCACCTTTCGGATGTGTTTACCTAGGTCGTATTCTAATCAATTGAATAAGGCGGCCACAAAAGGTACGATGATGAGAACAGGATGATTGACGCTATGAGTGTAACCATCCCGACGCAGAACATCAAAATCGCCCACCTCCTAACGGCCTCCTTTTCGGCCATTCCGCCGTAGGACAACATCAAGGCGAGAAGTGCGATGAGGAATGCGACATCGGCCACCGTGACGATAGCCAACTGCGCTGAATGGGCCGGCCAGCGAATCGAAAAGGGGATGATCGATGCCAGGGTCCAGCATCCGCTAACGAATATCATGAAGAGGGTTATCGGGATCATCCGGGTCAGATCCTTTTCTTCAGTCATCTCTATCAATAAACTAAGTTTCACACTCATCTTAACCTTTCTTCCTCGATGTACGAGGAAATCAGCTAGAACCCCTTCTTGAACCATCGACCACTCGAAGATATGAGCAAGTGGAAGAGTGGTTTGACGGCGGAAGGTGTGGGGATGTTACAAAGCATGTTAAATCATTTCAGCTTTCTTATGAGGAACTTCATCTCGTCGTCGTTCGTCTCGAAACTGATTATCTCGTGGCCGAGGCGCCTCACGAGCCTCTTTATGTCCTCCTCGGCGGCGGGATCGTCGGCGGTTACCTCCAGCACCTCTCCCACCTCCATCTCATCCAACGCCAGACGCGTTCTGAAGACGGGTTCAGGGCAGTAAAGCCCGAGGCAGTCGAGCACCCTATCCGGCTTATCGGTCATTCCCCACCATTCCTCGATTCTGGTATGGAGAATGGCTCCTTTTATATCGTCTCTCGGATCATGCTCCCCGGCCGCCCCTCCTGCGCGGGGGTTGGGTCATGGGTATGATCTCCTCCTTGACGTACTGGAGGTACTGGCCCTGGTCGACGTTGTTGAAGAGGGTGACCGAGCCGTCCCTAACAAGGCCGACCGTGTGGCCGTACTTCTTCGATTTGGTGAGTACGTACCATGGATCGCCCCTCGCTGTGTACTCGTCGAAGAGGCTCGTGCCAACTATGTCGGGGCCATAGAGGCTGAGCTTGTTGATGTTTGGTATGTCCATGTTCTCGAAGAAGATGACTTTCGTGTTCTCGGAGTTCGCCAGGTGGAACTCCTTCAGGGTCTCGGGGAGGATCCTGGCCTCGACGATGACCCCCATCTCCCCGAAGGCTATCTCGCTGAGTCGATTCGCGACCCTGTTGGCGATTGCCTTCTTGTCAACGACCGTCAGATACATGCGATCGTCTAGCTCGGCGAATGCGAAGAGGACCTCCTTGGTCGCGGGCGAGGGCAGGATCTTACCCCTGTGGTAGTTGTGCACGACGTAATCGTAGGAGTACAGGCCGGTCATGATGTCCTCGTTGATGGAGACGTTGGCCAGCTCGGTTACAAGCTTGAGCTCCACATCCCCCTCCTTGTAATCCTCCTCCTCCCTGAACCCCTCCATCCCCACGGAGATATCGGCCAACGGCTTGTGCTCCGTGGAGACGAAGACCTTCCCTGCCGTAGGCATATTTGAATACCCGCTACAAGAAAGGGGGGCGGTAATTTAAGGGTATGTTGAGCTCCTCTAGGCTACCCCGGACGGCCTGCGCCTCAGCGTATGTAGAAATCGACCTCAGGCTCGAGAGCCGCAGCGTTCATCTGCATGAGGGTCCTGATGTCCTCCAGCAGCTTCGGTTGAAGGCGGGCGATGTCGGTCAGGGAGAGGATGCCGACGAGCCTCAGGGCCTCGTCGACTTTGGTGACAACTGGGAGCTTCTTTATCTTCTCCTGGAACATGATCGTCACCGCCTTTTCGAGGGGCATCATCGGGTTCACGACGATTATGGGCTCGGTCATTATCTCCTTCACGTTGACCTTCTCCGGGTCCTGCCCGCTCGCCACTACCCTCGTGAGGATATCCCTCTCAGTCAATATCCCCACGAGCTCTCCCTCGGTTAGGACGACCAGCCCACTTATTCCGAACTTCGCCATCAGCCTCGCGGCGTTCTTCGCAGACTGGGAAGACTCAATGGTTATTACTTCGCGTATCATGACATCCTGGACGCATATTGTCATTTGTTCCCCACACCATCGATACGAGAATAATAATCTATAAAGTAATTATGGACGCATATAACCGATGTCTGCTAGCGTTTTGTATATCTAATTTAACTAATTTAGATTACTTCCCCCTTAACCCAAAAAAGAATTTAAAAAAAAGATCTACTTCATCACTTCTTTGAAGACCCTGAGGTGGTTTCTGCCAAGGATCTTCAATATGTCTTCGTCAGAGTATTCCCTCTTCACAAGAACCCTCGTTATATTAGGCATCTTTGTTACATCTTCTAGACCAACGGGTGTTTGGCCTATACCGTCGAAGTCAGAGCCTAGGCCGACGTAGTCGGGGCCGACTAGCTCGACGATGTGATCGACGTGATCGACGACGTTTTCCACAGTCGGGTTCTCCTTCGCCACGAACGCCGGGGCGAAGTTCATGCCCATGACGCCCCCTTTGTCTGCGAGGGCCCTTATCATGTCGTCCGTGAGGTTTCTCGGGTGATCGCAGATGTCCCTACAGTTCGAGTGGGATGCGATGAATGGGCCTTTCATCACGTCGGCCGCGTCCCAGAAGTTGCCGTCAGAAAGGTGGGACACGTCGAAAACCATACCGAGCCTTCCCATCTCCTCAAGGGCCCTCACCCCGAGCTCTGGGAGCTTGCTATCGGCCCTCTTTGCATTTAGGCCATCGGCGAAGGGCGTCCTGAAGTTCCATGCCAGGGACATCATCCTGACGCCGAGCCTGTAGAACACGCGCAGGAGGCCTATATCGCCCATGAGCGGCTCAGCCCCCTCGATAGCGAGTAGGCCTGCAGCCTTACCGGCTTTCTTTGCTGCAACGATCTCTTCTGGAGTAGTCACAACGACAATTCCTTCGTTAGCGTCGATCTCGCTGTAGAAGACATCGACCATCTGGAGAGCCCTGAGTGTGGCCTCTGGCACGATCGCCTTGTTCCCTGTGTACATGGCGAAGGTCTGGCAGGTCACACCTCCCTCGACCATCCTTGGAAGGTCTATGTGGCCCCTTTCTGAGCGCTCGCCCAGCTTCCTCGCGGGCTGCGTCGGTAAGGGCTGCGGTAGAAACTGTCCAAGCGTGTCGCAGTGGGTATCGATGACTATGGCCTCCCTGTGAAGCTTCTGGGCCCTCTCCTCCTGCCTCTTAGTGAGTTCAACCATATCCATTCCTCACATACCCTATCGAAAGATGCGAAAAAGATTTCGGATGCAGGCCTCCAGCCATTAACCCTATTAAGAATACGCCCGATCCTCCATTGTCAAAGCAAAACGTCATGCGAGACAGGTTTAAAAATGAGTCCATATTAAGAGTTTAGAGTCCGAGGAAGCCAAATGCTCATCCGCGAGGTCATTCTCGAGAACTTCATGTCGTACGAATACGCCCGCGTACCCCTGAAGCAGGGGGTCAACGTCGTAATCGGTCCGAACGGATCGGGCAAATCGAGCTTCCTCGTCGGCATCTGCGTCGCCCTCGGGGACACCTACACAGAGCGCTCGAAGAAGCTCAGCGACCTCATCCGTTGGGGGCAGGACCAGGCGAGGGTCAGCTTACTTCTGGATAACTCTACAAGAGAAGACGGTCGGAGGCCGATACACAGGTTCGACAGCGATATCATAATGCTCACCCGCAACCTCAGGCGGGACGGCAAATACTGGTTCGAGATCAACGGGAAGGGAGTCCAGAAACACGAAGTCGTGGACATCCTGAATGGCCTCGGATTCGACCCCAACAACATGCTCATCATAATGCACCAGGACATGCCGACCCAGTTCGCCGCCCTCACCCCCCAGGAGAAGCTGAGGAGCCTGGAGGCCTCCGTTGGCTTCGAGACCTATCGATCTGATGTTGTAGAGGCAAAGAGGAAGCTCAGCGGCATCCTCAGCGAGGAGCACAGCCTCAACGAGCTCCTTGACAGAGCCAGGGAGACGCTGGGGCATTGGAGGGAGCAGAACGAGAGGCTCCAAGAGAAGAGGCAGCACCAGACCCGCATCGTCTTCCTCCAGAGGGAGATGGGGTGGAGCCGGGTCACGGCGCTTGAGAACGACCTGGGAAATCTAGAGCAGGATTTAGAGAGGGCAGATACGGACCTCCTCGACGCCGAGGCCGAGATGGAACAGAACGGCAAGCTCGTCCTAGACCTCCAGGAGGAGCTGAAGAGGCATCAGAGCGAGTTCAACAACATAGTCGAGAAGCGGATAGATGTCGAGAGGACCATCGGCGTCTGCGAGTATACGATAGGGAACGCAAAGGAGAGAATGGTCCAGCTTGAGAAGATGATAAAGACTTCAAGAGAGAGCCGTAGGAGGTTCGAGGTCAGAGCCGACACACTCAAGAAGAAGCTGAAGTCGGGCCCCAAAACCCTCGATGATTACTTCAACCTCTTCAACGAGATCGAGGAGGCCCAGACCAATGCCTACGAGTCATGGCATACAGATCTGGAGGGGCAGAGGTCCGGGGCCATGGAGTCGATCGACTCGCTAACGAAGCAGCTTGTTGAGGCAGACGCGAGGGCAAAGGAGATCGTCGAGGAGATGGAGGCGGTGAACGCCAAGATCGACGACACCAACGACAAATACATCGAGGGGCGCATCCAGATGGCACTGCTCAAGGACCGTCGCAGCAGACTCAAGCGGAGGATCGAGGAGCTCAAGGGCAACATCGACAGGATGAGGCGTGATCTCAAGGACGCGGAGGCGGAGGCGCTCATAAGGGGCCCTAGAGTCGAGACGGGGCGGACATCGGACGACATACTCGCAGACATCAGGAAGATCAGCGGCATACTCCTTGGCCTCGCTGATGTCTCAGAGGAGGCCGAGGCAATGTATGAGTCCTACTCTAGGACCTACGCAAAGCTTCAGGAGAGGGTCGAGCAGGTCCGAGAGAGCCGTCGACAGGTCATGGGGGAGATCGAGGAGAGGACGAGGAAGTGGACGGAGGTGATGAGGAACCTCCTCGAAGAGGTAAATGGGAGATACCAGAGCCTCCTCTCCATGCTCCAGGCGACCGGCGACGTGAGGCTGACAGAGGC
>CAZPMB010000021.1:13889-25165 GCA_964587735.1 uncultured Candidatus Bathyarchaeia archaeon
TCTCAACGATAAGGGCGGTGGAGTGAGGCGATGTCCAAGGAAGCCCGCTCCCAGCTTGAGGGGGTCATCAAGCTCTGCCAGGCGGCGTCCGAGGGGGCCATAGACCCATTCTCCATCGACACCGATTATGTTCTCGATGTGATCCGGCGGTTCTACCCAGGGGTCAAATCTATGGACGAGTTCTGCCTGGACGCCTCCGCCATCCTGGAACTCTCATCGGTCCTCGAGAAGCAGAACGAGTGGATCCAGCATCAGTCTACGACCCTTTACAAGGACCCGTTTATGCTCAGCCAGCAGCTTTTGATGATGGACGTGAGCGCGATCGCGGACGCCTTCCTGAAGTCCTGGCACCCAATCGTGGAGCTTGAGCAGGTGTCGGCTAGGACCCTTGCAACATCCCTTGGGTACTGGAGCGAACTCCTGCCCATCGACGAGCGGTGGGCCCTCGGCCAGGTGACCCCAGTAGAGGCGGGAACGGCGACCTGGATGGAGGCTCGGGAGCTGGGGTTTATCCCGGAGGAGGGGTTCACGGAGGCACTTGAGGGGTTCTGGAGGGAGATGAAGGATCGTGTGGGGGCCAGAAACCAAATCGCCTACTGGGACTGGGTGGGCTCAGAGACTTACCTCGAGACCCTGAGGCGGGCATACATGACCTGTTACCTTGTCAGCTACGGCTATGCGGTGATCAAGGCGGACAGATTCGGGGAAAACGTGATCCTCACACCCCTGGAGGAGCCCGAGCACGAGGCTGAAATGGCCTCTCTTCCCGTCATGGTCGACTACGAGGAGTGGGAGAGATGGCGAAAAGGGTGAAAAGGGCCGAGAAGGCGTACTCCAGGAAGGTAAAGGACGCCGTCCACCTTCTGTTCTTCAAGCACCACATGCTCCCAGGCGTTAGAGGGTGGGAGCTCAAGCAGGAGCTGGGCCCAGAGTGGCTGGACGTCGTCGATGTCCTAGACAACCAGCTGAAGACGCTGGACCTGAAGGTGACCAGGGTTCTGGACAACCCCGAGCTCGCCGAGGAACCCACTAGCTCCCAGCTGCTCGACGCGAGGTTCTACGTCACCATGGCCGGGACCATCGACCAGAAGACGGCAAAGACGATAGGATGGAGGGTGGACGACATAGCCGGGCTAGCCGTGACGGTCGCTTTCCTGATAGCCAAACAGGGGAAATCGCCTAGAGTTGATGTGGAGAAGACTCTCGGAGAGAAGCTGCCTGGCTGGCGGGCAAAGATGAACATCGACAGGTACATCGAGCAGGGTTACCTGGGCCAGGATGAGCGCGGGACCCTTTACCTCGACTGGCGCTCAAGGGCGGAGATCGACCAGAAACAGCTTGTAGACCTGATACTTAGCTTCGGTCGGCGCGCCGAGCAGCCCTAGCGATAGCCTCGTCCAGCACCTCAACGAGCCTACTGATTCTCGACCCGGGCGCTAGGGGGATCGCGGCGAGGTCATTGTACCTGATGGGCTCTATCTTGGTCGGGTGGAGCACGAAGGCGCCGACGACGATCCCCTCATGTTCATCGGCCCTGAGATCGACTATCGAGTCATGAAGCATGTGGAGCCTTTCGAGGTCAACCCCGAACTTCTCTTTGGAGAAATGATGGTCGTACCTAGACTCGAATACGATCACGGTTGGGACAGCATCTCCCCCGAAGACCTCAAGCGCTATCGCTGCCTTCCTTGGCGTCGAGTAAGAGCCGTATGGAGGCTCGTTCCTGTAAACCCTTTCGAGAGCAACCTTGACGACTGAGTCTCTCCCCGATAGGAGAACTTCCCCTTTCTCATCGAACTGCATCTCGTCGTCCTCAAATCCAACGACCTTCTCCTCTTTCACTTCATATCCTATCTCACCCAGCGCCTCAACGATCTTTGCTTCGCACCACCTCGCATAGAGATCGCCGTTTGCCAGAGCCCTAGAAATGGCTTTACCAGGGAGAATCAGGGGAGGAGGGACCGACTTCTCGTAGGATTCTATGCTCGAGAAGAATCTGCTGTAGTGGGGATGGGAAATGGGGGTCGGTGTTTGAACTGGAGGCTCCCGATCCCGGGCTAATTGCCCCAGGAACGCCATCGAGGGGTCGTTCAGCCTTCTATCTATTTTCCCCTTGAGTTCCTCTATCCCCTTCACCATGCCGCGGTTAGCCAGAAACGCCTCTGCTGCGCCTACAGTTCCTTCCCCCTCGGATCTTTTCATGCTCCTCCTGAGATAGCCGTCAAGCTCCATGGAAGTCTCTGACAGTTCGCCGAGACGCGATGCCAGGGCCGTGAGGTGGCATTTCACCAACCTGTTCTCGAAGACATCGAAATCAAAGACCTTCTCCTCGACCGAGACCCTTATGGGCATGCCGCCGAGCAGCTCCATCAAAGCGGGGCCTTTCCCTCCTGCTACAGGCTCGAGCCCTTCGAACTCGCTGACGATCGATTCCATCACGGTTGGGTCTAGGCTTTTGACCTCGCCTATTGGCTTCTTTATCCTCCTTCTCGACATGGAGTGGCTAGGGGAGAGCGCTATCATCATCAACATCGGCTCTATCTCATTATAGTGGGCGACCATGTGGTTGAGCCAACCGGCCACTCTCTTCTCGATCTCGGTGGATAGCCTTGAGTAGGCTAGATCGACGTAGAAATCGACGACCTCATTGAGCATGATCTTTCGGGCGTCTTCTTCCGCCTTCAAGTCGATTTTGAATCTAGAAATAGAAGCTCGTGAATCCATTGAGATCCAGGCTCCCCAGCATCCTCCTCGCCTTCTCCTCCGAGACGGGCATGCCACCCTTGAAGTATTCAATGAGTTCGTTCAGGAGGGGGCGTATCTGCGATGTACCGGCTATCCTGGTCAGAACCCTCTGCTTCACCTGAATGTCTAGGGCCATCCCGAGGTTTTTCCGACGATCGTCGTCGTAGAGCCCCCTGGCGTTGGCGACGTACTCCAGAATCTCCTGCCTCATCCTGTATGTGACAGGGATGTTGTACTTAATTGTCTTGCCGTTGATCTCCGCCAAGCCGCTTACCACCCTGTCCTCCTCATCTCGACTCAATGATCGCCTAAATCTCTTGAGGATCTCGACATCGAGCCCCAGCTCTAAGTCGTGCTTGTATATTCTCTCCTGTCTCAGGAGATCGACCTCGTGGAACTCGATGGTGTTTGTCCTATCGATCAGCTTTGGGCTGAGAGGGTAGGACGCCTGGTCTATGTCGATGGTGCCCGTGATCATTAGGTTATTTGGCATCTTGAAATTTCTGGGGATGGGCCTCCCGTCATCGGTCTCAATGCTGCGCTTCGCGCCATGAAGGTATACCTGGCTGTCCACGGACTCCATGGCGCCGAGCAATTGGGCGAAGTAGTTCTCCACATTGGACAAGCTCATCTCGTCGAGGCATACGAAGTAGAGTTTATCGGGGTTTTCTACCGCCTTCAGCGCGAAATCCAGAAAAGGCGCTGAGACGTACTTCTCAGTGAGAGGGTTGTAGTAACCAGTCAGGTACTTCTCATCCATTAGGTTTGGCGGCACGGGAACACGGAGATATTGCTCCTCGATGTCGTCGGAGACGGCCTCGGCGAACAATCTAGTTAATGCAGTCTTGCCCAAGCCGCTGTATCCGGAGAGGATTACGAAGGGCTTTGTCTTTAGGCAGGCGTAGTAGTTCTTGACGAGTTCGTCTGGGTAATAGAAGCCCTTGCCTCTGATGTACCCGATGACGTGTTCTATGAGCTCTTCCTCATTCGACGGCCTGGGCTTCTTCACAATTTTATGTGGAGTCCCACCCGAAGGCTCGCCTGCGTTCATGGGCCTCTCGATTTTTGGTTGAGCTGGCGCCTCGGTGCGTTGCCTCGTGCTTGGAGGGATGATGACCTCCTTCTCAAATTTTTCACTCCTCGACTCTTGAGGGCCGGCCAGAGGTTCTATCGCCTCTGGGATGACTACGCCCAACTTCGGCTTCTCTCGGGCTTTTATCCCAGTCTCCGAGGGAGTCTTCGTGGTCTCGGTTGGAGTCTCTCCTAAAACGGATTCGTCTCCCAGGGTGTAGTACAGCTCGAGCAATTCTTCAGGCTGATCCCATCGCTGATACGAGTTAAGGCTGAGGATTATCTCGGCCGCATCTAGGTCGGCCTCATCGACGTCGTTAACTATGGCCATTTTGTCTTTGATCCGCCAGGCTGAATCGCCGTTGAACAGGTTCAGCCCTTCGGGGAAGATGTCAAGGTCGATAACGGGGTCGCCTTCGGTGAGGTAGATGTACAGATTTCTACCCTGCCTTGAGTAATATTTCCCCATCTACCTATCACTTCTCCCAATTTGAAGGTCGGGGCGTTCATCAAATCCTCTACGGTTTTTTGTCGGAAGGAGAGGTGAATTCTTCGAGTTCGTCATAACTTCCCTTTTTGTGAGGATGCTCCCAAACGCGTAATTCCAGAATAGGGCTATCCAAAGCAGTGTGAAGAGGGTCCCTAGGTAATCGTGGAATATAATGGCAGAGTTGTACCCCACGTAGTATGTTAGGGCTGTAGGGATCAGAACCCGGGCTGTATTGACCAAGAACGTCCCCTCCAATCCAAGCAGGATGGCCAGAACCTTGCTGCGAACAGTATAGGGCCCCTGTAGCCCGGTTACGAGTGTAAACGCCAGTAACACGAAGCTCTGCCACCCAATGCAGTTCCAGTTCAAGTATATCCTGAGGGGCATCCATCCGCCTGTGAGGTACAGAAACGATCCATCGATTGACGTGGGGATCCCAAAAGCTTGGAGAATCACTGCGACTACCCTGACGATGAAGGGAGCGACAATGCCCTGAATGATGCTCACGAAATACAAGCCCTCAACCATCTTTGTCAGGAACTCGTTGAACGTTGTGACGAAGGGGAGTACCATGAACGCAATAGAAGCTACTACGATCAAACTTTTGTAGACCCTTCCTTCCAGAGCCCTGTCAGCGCCATCATCCAAGGCCATTTTCCTCCACGAGACTGGTGCTTTTTCTTTCCTTCCTAGTTTTCATCATAAAAACAGCCAATGGGATTAGGGGCGAGACGATCATTAAGGGCAGTAGAGATTCGGGCATGACGATTCCAGGGAACTCTATCCTTGAGTGCTTCTTCCCCGAGTCGTATTCGAAGAAACACATTATTCCCTCGCCTTCCTTGGATTTTAACCAGATCTCCGTCAGGATAGAGTAGCCAGCCAAGTATTTCTTCGAATTTACAGCCTTTCCTTCTAGGATGACGAGGCCATCTGGGGAATCCTCGAGCTTCACCCCATCGAACTTGTAGTTCACCATGTCCCTTTCGTCCCCGTCCTCTGCGACCTCCCTGATCTTGATCATAATATCGACCTCCGTTTTCTCGTCAGCCCGCAGATAGAGGACGAAGGTCAACCGGCCATTCAAGATGTAGTCGTGTTTCAGGGGGCCATAGAGGCGGAAGCTCCAAGCCTCTCTCCAGCCGGAAGATAGCGTGAAGTAATCTGATTGTGGAGCGCTGCCCAGGTCAGTGTAATCGGGATGAGTGAGTATGTTGTTGGTCGGGATCGTGTTCGCAACGACAGCCGGTTCCACATACTCGAAGCTCAGGGAAGTGATTCTGCATCCACTTTCTTGGATCGACATGGCCGCGGCCGTCACCAAGGCTATGATTGTTGACATCGCGATGAGGAAGACGAGGGCCATCGCCGGCGGATTGCCGTTTCTGTGCCTCTCCTCAGCCCTCAGGGCATTGGTAGGCGCCTCTCTCCTTGGCAATATCCAGCTGAATATCCTCCTGAGCTTGACCTGGAGCACCCTGTCCGTGATGCTCCCCGTTTTGAACGTCCTGAACCATCCACCTTCGTCCCTCTCGAGAAGCCCCTTGATTGCCGCATAGGCTTGAAAGGGCGCGAGCAAGTAGCTCAGGACAACGAAGGAGAATATGCCCGTGAAGTCCTCCCTCGCGGTCTGTTCGAGGTATAAGCCCGAGAGGCCCATCAGCGGTAACGAGAATAGGTTGCTGATGATGAGGCACCAGCCGAAGGTGGCCGTCCAGAAGAAGGGGTGTTGACCAAGAAGTTCTGCCATGAACCAGAGGAGGGTGCCCATGAGGAAGAAGAACGACTGAAGGTAGTAAGGCGAGAAGTAGACGAACTCCAGCTTCTCCCTCCAAGTAAGCTTGTTGGATTTTATGACATCCCAGAAATACTTCTTCACGGCGAAGGTATGTCCCTCGGCCCAGCGCATCCTCTGCTTGGCCAGGGTGCGGATCGTCGTCGGTATCTCGGCAGGGGCCTGGATCAGAGGAGTGTAAAGTACCTTGTACCCCTCCATGTACATCCGGAGCGTCAGGTCCCAGTCCTCGGTAATGCTCGTCGTCCAACCGAGCTTCCTGAGGATGTCGGCCCTAATCATGAAGACGCTTCCGGTGATCATCTTCATTGAGCCGAAGAATTCCTCGGCGACCCGTTCTATCATGTATCCCCCGCTGAACTCAGCCCGCACGCCTTTGGTGATCCAGTTCTCTTTCTTGTTCAGGTGGTGAAGTTGATATCCCTGTACAACACCGATCTTTCTGCGGTCGAACCAGTCGTTGACCTTTCCTAAAACGTCGTTGACCTTTCCCTCTCTCCCATTACCGTATTGGTCTGACGCTTCTACAGCGAACCCGCGCCTGTCTCCGGTCTCCCGAAAGCTACCACTCCCGCCCTCGAAGTATCGCAAGAACCTCTTCAATATATGGGGGGGCGGTATGAAGTCTGCGTCAAATACGACTACGTACCTTGTCCTAGGGTCCATGAAATCCACCGCCTTCTGGAGGGCGCCGCCCTT
This sequence comes from uncultured Candidatus Bathyarchaeia archaeon, assembly GCA_964587735.1. GTDB lineage: Archaea > Thermoproteota > Bathyarchaeia > TCS64 > TCS64 > CAZPMB01. Next base: position 20,690 of record CAZPMB010000021.1, read on the forward strand.
GAAACCGGATCGGTCCTTTCTGTGAACGAATTTGATGGTTGGGCCGCCCTCTCTCTTGTTCAACTCTTTCAGTATCTCCACTGTCTCGTCGCGCGAGTCGTCAGCGACCACGATCTCGTAGTTTGAATAGTCCAACCCAATACATGCGTGGATAATTCGTCTGGCCACGTTCTTCTCGTTGTAGAATGGTAGCTGTATTGATATGAAGGGCTCAGCCCTCTTTTGGCCGCCGGGGTTGAGTTCATAATTTTTCTCTTTCAAGTCTTTATCTCGTTCTGGAAAACCAGAAGCCCATATATTCCAGCTGGCAGCATCGCCATTCCAGTTACCACCATTGGCATTGACATCGTTCTTTGCACCCCCACTCCCGCTGAAGAGGGCAATGAGGATCGAGATGTAGTACTTGCACGCGAAGAGGAAAAAGAGGATGCCGAAGGCTAAGGCTATGTACGAACAAGCTTGCCCAATGAGCATCGCAATCGGCACCCCCTCTAGCCTCCTCACCAATTGTAGTAGTGTTGCACACCGCTACATTATATCGATTAACCGATATATTCGACCAATACCCTGGAAACTAGTTTATAAATCTTTATCTGGGAAACAGATTCTACGTACATGGATCCCGTGCAGCTATTCTGAGCAAATTGCGAGTAAATAATCGAAACCTATATCACTAGCTGTATACATCCGAACCCTGACCTATAATGCCCGAAGAGATTGCGTGTAAGGAGCTTCACAAAAGGTTTGTACGCGGCTTCATGGACGTCATAATCCTGCTCATGCTGGTTCGCGAGCCTTTATGGGGCTACAAAATAATGACGGAAATATGGAGGAGACACGAGGTAAAGGTGGGTCCTCCCGTCATCTATCCTCTGCTCGATTCCATGGAGGCTGGCGGACTGATAGAGGGAAAGGAGGTTATCGAGCGGAGAAGAAAGCGGAAAGTTTACAGCGTGACTGAAAAGGGACTCGAGTCCCTGAATTGCATGGAGAACGTACTCGACACAATAATGAAATGATCTCTACTCTGCCAATGACTCCAATCGCTTTGCGACCTCCCTTAGTGCCCAGGTGAACGGGTGCTCTGGGTGATTCAACGTGAACAGGGATACCCTCTCGGCAAGGAGAAGGTCGCAGTAGCATGGTATTATCGCGATGAGCGGCTTTGAGAATTTGCCACTGACTTCCTCGAGGAGGGCTTTTCTGCTGTCATCGGAGACGAACATGTGGGGTCTCGCTTTATTGACCAGGATATAGGTGTTCTTCTCAAAGGGCACGTACAGGTCCTCGACCATCCTCCGTACTCCCTCTAAGTCAAGGGCGTCCAGCGTCGAGATGATGATCGATAAGTCAGCGCCAACAACGGCGTTTACGGAGGCGTACTGGACCCCCGGGCTTGTGTCCGCGACCATAACGTCTATATCCAGCTTGTCTGAAAGCTCCTGCTTCATATTCATCACCCTCCTGAGGGCCTTCATCTGCCACTTTCTGTCCTTCCTGGCGATCTCCCTCATCGCCTCCATGTCTGGGTTAGCGAAGCCTAGGTATAGCCTCCCCTTGATTTTGTATCTGTCTGTGACGTCTACCATCACGTCCTCCAAACGGGCCTTGTCGTCGAAGTAGCTGTTGAGCCATTTCTTGACGCTCTTCCCCCCCTGAAATATTGTGAGAAGGCTGGGGGCCCTGAAGTCGAAGTCGAGTAGTGCAACTCTGCGCCCCTCCGAGGCGAGTATGGCGCTGATGTTGCTCGAGATCAGGCTTTTTCCCGTGCCCCCTCGACTCGAGTGGAACGATATCATCTTAACCATTGTCTTCACCTATGATACCACTGAGAAGAGCACCTTCCTCCCGCTCCTCTCCTTTCTGAGGTAACCCATTCTGACAAGCTGGTTTAGGTACCCGCTCTCCACAGCCCTGGCCCTTTTAGTTGTTCTGGAGATCTCGTTTGCCGTCGCCCTCCCCAACTTGCTGGTGACCGTGGCGGTCTTCCTGAGGTGATCGGGGAGCGAAAGGAGGGTCATTACATCGAGCGCCTCGAACCTGAACTCCTCCACGGGCGGTATGACCTTCCTCAGCTCCTTCCACATGGAGCTAACATTGCTTGTCTCAACGAGCTCTATGCCATACTGATTTGCCAGCTTCCTCGCGGTGTCTGTGAGGCCGGGGAAGGCCACAAGGACCGATTTGAGGGGCGATGTATCGTAGACCTTGGCGAACATGGAAACGACCTTAGATTCCCCCATCTGCCTGTTCGAGACAACGAAGTCAATCGCGAGCACCCCCTCATCTGACTCACCGCCGTAGGCGAGGACATCGAAGCTGTGCTCAACATCCGACTCGCCAACGAGGGCTCCTGGGCTCTCGATCCTGTAACCGCGCTCTAGCAGAAACTCCCTCAATGGTTTAATGACCAGCGCGTCTGAGATCTTCGCTATGCCCTTCTCGCTGAAGCTGTATGATGAGACTGGAAGGAAGGCCACGTCTCCTTCGTTCACGGAAGCTCCGCAGCCACGACATCGCCAAATCATGCCCTCTGATAATGAGGAGACTCTATCGACAAGGCAAGAACCACACTTTGTGCAGCAGACCAGGTTCCCGCATACCTCTGAGGTCATCAGGCCGAGGCCCTCTAACGAGCGTAGGAAGGGCTCCGCCTCCTCCGGTTTGTTAACGAAGCCTTCAACCTCGGGGTATCGGTACCCCAGATCTCGGTCGAGGACTGGGGAGAGGTTGTTTAGCTCCCCACCGAGGAACTTGCCAAGGAAAAGCTGAACCCTGTTGTCCATGAATGGCTCTTGGAACTTCTTCTTGCTCAATGGGGAATCCCCACAGCTCGGGTATGGATCATCATTCTTTTACCCTATTTCTTATATCTATCCCTCCACGAAGGATGCTTGACAGAGCAGCTAAAGATCCGAGGACAGCGCTGATGAATTTCCCTACGGTACGAGTACAGGAGGGCGCCGCATCGATCCTTGTCCCCGAACTTGCAAAATCCGAGCTCGAGCACATAGACAGGGCCCGGTCGAGGGCACCTGTATTCTATAACCCCCGCATGAGGTTGAACAGGGATTCGGCGATCCTCGCGCTAAGGGCTTATCGGATGAGGTCGTCAAGGCCGGCTATCGGCTGCGAGCCATTTTGTGGCACGGGGGTTAGGGGGATAAGGCTCGCCTTGGAGGTGGAGGGGGTTGAGAGGGTTGTCCTTGGGGATATGAACCAGAGCGCTGTTGAACTCGCAAGCAAGAATGTTGTATTGAACGGGGTCTCGGGCATCGTGACTGTCAGACTCATGGAAGCGAACCTACTGCTCTCCCTTCATGCAAGGCCCTACCAGAGGTTCGACTACATCGACATCGATCCCTACGGCTCCCCTGCGCCATTCTTCGATGCCGGGGTGAGGGCATGCAGAAGAGGGGGGCTGATTGCCTTGACCGCAACTGACATGGCCCCCCTCTGCGGCGTCAACCCGAGGGCGTGTCTGCGTAAATACGGCGGCTACCCCCTGCGGACGGAATATAGCCGTGAGCTAGCCATCAGGCTCGTCACTGGGGCTCTCGTTATAATTGCCGCTAGGCATGAAGTGTCCGTCAGACCGGTGTTCAGTTACGCAGATAACCACTATGTGAGACTTTACGCAATATTAGAGAGGGGAGCAAGTGAGTCCAACAGAAGCCTCGCCGATATGGGATATGTTCTACACTGTTTCGAATGTTCAAATCGGGAAGGTGTGCCGTCTACATCAGTTCTGGAATCCGTAGGCTGCGAAGTCTGTGGCTCGAAGATGAGGGCTGCAGGCCCCCTCTGGATCGGCGAGCTCGCCGAAGAAGCCTTCTGCGGCGACATGCTAGAGATCTCTGAGAGGTCCGAGGCGAGCAGCAATCGGAGGCTGATGAACATCATCAGCCTTGTTAATGACGAGATAGGCTTCCCCCTAGGGTTTTACAACATCGATGATCTGTGCTCAAAGCTCGGGATGTCGTCAATAGCCAAAGAAAGGTTCTTTCAGGCTCTAAGGGATGCTGGTTTCAGGGTGGTCGAAACCCATATAGACAGAAGGGGATTCAGGACTGATGCCAAGATCTCCGATCTGGAACAACTAATGATGAAAATTGGGTAAAGGGGTGAAAGCGAATCTCTGTCTCGCAGGTGGAAAACGGAGCGTAAACGGGAGCCCTACCACAGGATGGCGAAGGAGCAGGGATACCGATCGAGGGCAGCGTTCAAGCTGAAGCAGCTGAACAGGAGGTTCGGCTTCCTGATCGGCGCAAAGCATATCCTAGACATCGGTTCGGCGCCAGGCGGTTGGCTCCAGGTCTCGGCAGAGGCTGTGGGAGAGGATGGCCTGGTCGTCGGCGTCGACATGGGGAGGATAGAGGGCCTCGGCTTGAACAACGTGAAGACCATCATCGGCGACATCACGGATGCGGAGACTCTTGAGAAGCTGAAAAAAAGGTTCCCGGAAGGGGTTGACGT
>CAZPMB010000022.1:0-24640 GCA_964587735.1 uncultured Candidatus Bathyarchaeia archaeon
ACGAGAGCGACCCGTGGGTCCACGACCCTGAGGGGAGGGCGGCGAGGGCGAGGCCTTTCAGGCCGGCGATCTACGTGGAGCAGGGCTGAGCCGTCGGTGTGTGAATTGCTCTAGACCCCCCTCTATCCCTTTTCTCGGTTTGTCTTTCTGGGTTTTTTCTCGTCTTTTTTCGTTTTCCGACGATTTTTTAGTCGTTTTTTGGTTCATTCTGGTGTCGTTCTGATACTGTTCTGATACTGTTCTGATACTGTTCAGCTCTGTGGGCGCATAGAACCCGTGCTGGACGATGTTGTGGAGGCTTACGCAGGCGAGGGGGGAATAGATGAGATTAGAGAAAATTTATTATAGTTATGACTATACTATAGTTGAAACTAATATATTGGGGGGGTAGGATGGGCTTTCAGTCATTTTCCTCGGCTAAGACATTGTCTATAGGAGCTGTGTTGACGGCTCTTGTGTACGTAATGACCTCGATCTCCGTGAGGATGCCTCCGCCTTTGGGGGCGTGGCATATCGGAGATGTCGCATCGTTCATGGCCGGTATCCTCTTCGGACCGTTGATAGGCGCATTCGCGAGCGGGGTTGGAGCCGCCTTGTTCGATGTTTGGAACCCCCTGTGGGGGAGCAGCTTCATCATCTGGGCGTTCCCCACTTTCTTCATACGGGGCCTTATGGGCTTCCTCCTGGGCCGTTACAGGCGGCTGTTTTCGGGGAGCGTTCTCGCCTCCGATCTCGCGGCGATGGCCCTCTCCCACGTCTGGAAGAATTTTGGGTACTTCCTTTACGACTACTACCTCTTCGGTGCCGTCGCCTACTTCGACCTCGCGACCTTCTTCCTCCTATCCGCCGTCGATATTGCCGTGGCGACGCCGCTGCTGAGGGCGATAAGGGGCGCCATCGGCAGGGAGTACGTGATGTGAGGGGCGCGGCGATGATAGTGGACGCGCACACGCACCTGGGGAACTTCCCCCTGTTCAACGTCCGCATCGGCGCCGATGAGCTCATCGGGATCATGGACGACTGCGGCGTCAGCCGCTCCGTCCTGTTCTCCCTCCCCAACGAGCTGACCTTGGACGCCGTCAGGAGGAATCCGGGCCGTCTCCATGGCCTGGTCTGGGCCAACCCCCTCAACGGCGAGGCCGCCCTGAAGCAGGTCCGCGAGGCCATCTCCCGGTGGGGCTTCAAGGGCGTGAAGCTGCACCCCCTGATCGACGGCTACCTCCCGGACAGCGACGTCGTCGACCCGCTTATGGAGCTGGCGAGAGAGCTGAGGGTCCCGGTCCTCTCCCACTGCGGCCACCCTCCCTGGACGCTGCCCTGGCACTTCGGCAACCTGGCGGAACGGTTCCCCGACGTCCAGATCGTGCTGGGCCACATGGGGCACGGGCACATCGTCTACATAAACGGGGCATTGGATGTAGCCCGGAGGCATGAGAACATCCTCCTCGAGACCTCTGCGATGCCGATGCACAGCAAGATCAAGGAGGCGGTTGACGTGATCGGCGTCGATCGGGTTCTCTTCGGCTCCGACGCGCCCTTCGGCCACCCCGCCTTCGAGATCAGAAAGGTCGAGGTCTCCGGCCTGACCCGGGAGGAGCTAGGCATGGTCCTTGGAGAAAACGCTCTGAGGGTCTTCGGCCTCCGGTAGCCCGACCTTCGCTATTTCTTTTCCAGTCTACCGAAGATGATACTATAAATTAGAACAGATACTAGTCGAGCGCAGTCTTAAATTCTCTGTGGTTCATTCCCGATTCGGTGATAACTATGGTGGTGAAGAAGTTCCTCTACGAGGAGATGAGCTGGCCCGAGCTAAGGGATGTGGTTAAGGAGGATAGGGTCGTCGTCGTCCCCGTTGGGATGCTTGAGGACCACGGGCTCCACCTGCCGGTCGTGACGGATGTCATGATAACGGGCGCGGTCTGTAGGAGGGCCGCGGAGGGGGTTCCTGACTCTGTCGTCCTGATGCCGGTCCAGCAGCACGGCTACAGCCCCCATCACATGGACTTCTCGGGCTCTATCACGGTCAAGGGACCGACTCTCATCGAGTACATGCTTGACGTCACCAGGAGCCTCGTACGCCATGGCTTCCGGCGGATACTGATCGTGAACGGCCACGGGAGCAACATGCCCTGGCTCGAGGCCGCGGCTAGGATGACGATCGTCGAGAACCCGAACGTGCTCTGCGCCCTCGTGGCGTGGTGGGCGATCCCCGAGCTCGCGGAGGAGGTGAGGAGGCTAAGGAGTTCAGAGAGGGGTGGGATGTCCCACGCCTGCGAGCTGGAGACGTCGATGATGCTCGCCATCAGGCCGGAGCTGGTCGAGATGGAGAAGGCCGTCAGGGACATGAGCTACCAGACGTCCAAGTACCTCCCCCCCAGGGACTTCTACTACCCGACCGGGCCCATAATCATGATGCCATACTGGAGCACCATGAGCAGGACCGGGACCCTCGGAGACCCGACGAAGGCGACCAGGGAGAAGGGGGAGAGGTGGCTCTCCGCCGCAGTCCAGGGCCTGACTGGGATCATAAAGGAGTTCAGGGGGCTGGAGATCAAGGAGAGGGTCGACCACCACTGAGCCCGCGCCGGAAAAACTTGGATATAGAGGCAATAAGATCGTGGGAACGCCCAAAGAACCAGCACTAGGCGCGTATACCATAGGGTTGTCGCTTCGGTGCGCGCGCCTAAGTTTAAATGGGGTATTTCGATTTCACTATACTCTGGGATGAGTGGGATGAAAGTCAAGTTCAATCAGGGGGTCACGGCCTACCCGATGCCAGTTTGCCTCGTCGGGGCCAACGTGAGGGGGAGGCCAAACTTCATGGCGGTCGCCTGGGTCTCCAAGGTGAACTACAACCCTCCAATGATGATGGTCTCCCTCGCAAACGAGCAGTACACGGCGGAGGGCATCAGGGAGAACGGGACCTTCAGCATCAACTTCCCCGGCAGGGGCCTCGTCGCGGAGACTGACTACTGCGGGATCGTGTCCGGGCGGAGGTCGGACAAGTCCAGGGTCTTCAGCGTCTCCTACGGGGAGCTGGGGACAGCGCCGATGATCGACGAGTGCCCGGTAAGCCTCGAGCTCAAGCTGGTGGAGACCGTGGAGCTCTCGAAGACCCGCCTCTTCATCGGGCAGATCGCGGCGGCGTACGCCGACGAGGACTACATGACCGACGGCGACGTAGACGTCCCAAAGACGGAGCCCTTCCTCCTTATAGAGAGCCCCACGGATCAGTACGCAGAGCTGGGTCCTCAGTTTGCCGAGGCGTTCAGCGTGGGGAAAACCCTCGTGAAATAGCCCCATTTCATCGAGGTCAGGCGTCTAGAGCAGGTACAGCGTTCGGTCAGTCCTCGTCAGGAGCTCGCACCCGTCGGCCGTAACGAGCACCGTGTCCTCGAGCTGGACCCCGCCCCACCCGAGCTCCAGGACCGGCACGTCGAGGTTGATGACCATCCCCTCGATCAGCTCTTCCTCGCAGCCCCTCTCGATCCAGGGCCTCTCGTTGCACTCGACGCCTAGGCCGTGGCCCATCACGGGGATCTGCCTCTTGATGCCCGCTCCCTTAAGCGCCTTCTCGGCCGCCGCGTAGACCTCTGAGAGCTTAGCGCCCGGCTTGACCGCCGAGATGAGGGCGTCCTGGGCTCCCTGGACCGCCTCCCACCTCTTCTTGACCTTGGCGTTCGGGGGTCCTATGACGGCGGTCCTCGAGACGTTTGAGTGGTAGTGCCCCCAGGTGCAGCCGAGCGTCAGCCTCATAAGGTCGTGCCTCTTGGCCTCGATGTCGGACGGGACGGGGTTCGGGAAGGCGCTCCTGTCCCTGAACCCGATGAGGCTATGGGTCACCTGGCCCCCGTCGTAGGCGACGGAGTACTCGAACATCCCAGCGAGGTCCAGCTCGGTGATCTCCGTTCGGGCGATCTCGAGGGCGTCCTCCATCGACTTCTCCGTGATCTCCGTCGCCCTCCTCACCCGCTCCAGCTCCTGGGCCGTCTTCACGAGCCTTATCTGCCGCAGCAGGTCCGCCCCGTCGACTATCTTGGCGTTTGGGAGTTTCCCCTTGATTTGCTCGTAAAGGCTGGGGCTGAGTCCCGTCGTATCGATAGCGACCACGCCCTTAACCAGCCCCTTTTCACCCAGTGCCTTCACGAGGGCCGAGACGCCGTCGGCCTCGGGCCTCGCGGCCTTGTAGATCTCGATGAGCCCCTTGGTCTGCTCCGACGGCTCCTCGGGCTGCACGAGCTCGACCTCCGAGGCCCCGTAGAAGTGGATGTCGCCGACCGCCGTCCCCCTGTCCAGGACGAGGTCGGCCTCGTCGAGGGGCGCCACAATCGCCAGGTCGCCCTTCATGGGGAGGATGGCGTAGGCCTGGACCCCGCAGCCCAGCCTCTTACCCAGGCTCCAGTAGTCCGAGACGTAGTAGACGTTCTCCGTCGAAGATGCGACGAGGGCGTCCACCCCGCGGCCCTGCATCAGCCGGTACGCCCGCTCACCGTTCAAAGGCATTTATAGACGGACTATGTTTGTTCATTCTATTTTTAAGATATATGATTTAGAGCAAACTGGATCGGGGAGACTAGCCCCTCCAGACTCGCTCGAACACCCTGAGGAAGTTCCCGCCCAGGATCTTCAGTATCTCCGCGTCGCTGTAGCCCCTCCCCACCAGCCCCTTGGTGACGTTCGGCGCCTTCGTGATCCAGTCCAGGTCCCTCGCCCGCTTCCCGACGAAGTCGTACCCCCCTGAGAGCTCCGGGTAGGCTGAGGCGAAGGCGCCCCACCTCTCGGGGGTGCTCCTCTCGTCGATGTCGAGGCCGAGGCCGACGTGGTCGACGCCGATGAGGTCGGCGACGTAGTCGACGTGCTTCAGGAAGTCGTCCACGTCGGGTCGGACGCCCCGCTTCAGCTCGCAGATGGGGCTGTACTCGGTGATGCCGATGACCCCGCCCTTCTCGGCGAGGGCGTGGAGCTGCTCGTCCGTCTTGTTCCGAACGTGGTCCTTGAGGGCCCGCGGGTGTCCGTGGCTGAAGACGACGGGGTCACTGCTAGCCTCCATGGCGTCCCTGGTGGTGGCGGGGCCGACGTGGCTGAGGTCTATGAGCATCCCGACCCTGTTCATCTCGTCGACGGCGTCCAGACCGAACCTGCTCAGGCCCGCGTCGGTGCGCTCGCCGCACCCGTCGCCGATCTGGTTTCGGTACTGGTATGTGAGCTGAAGCACGCGGACCCCCAGCCCGTGGAAAGCGTGGACGAGACCCGGGTCATCCTCGAGGAACTTCGCGTTCTGGGGGCCGAGGATGAACGCCACCTTCCCCTCCCTTTTCGCCCTGCGGATATCTTCGGCCGTTAGGGCGACGAGGCCTTTGTCATCGTGCTGCCTAACCCAGCGATAGAAAGCCCCGATGGATTTGACCGCCTCGGGCAGGTTCTCCCTCGGGTCGGTGACCGTGTGGTTGTGGGCCGTTATCCCCCCCTCCCTCGCCCTCTCGAAGTAGGCGTCCTCCATCTTCAGGGCGACGCTGCAGTCCACAACTATGGCCTCCCCGTGCAGCTCCAGCGCGTGGTCAATCTCGTCCTTGCTCAGCTCGTCGTATCGCTTCATCTGATCTCAAATTGGATCAGTGAGCACGATGTATTAGATGATTGCGAGAAGGGGCTCGGTTGAGCTCATCGGGAATGAACCTCCACCCAGAAAATCTTATTCGAACGCGGGGCAATCTGGAGCCGAGGAGAGATGAGAGAGCAGTGGGAGTTGGATGCCAGGAAGCCCACCGAGTACCACGCGGTGGAGGCCAGGCGGGGCAGGGAGTTCATCCTGAGGCTCACGACCGGGGCAGACGTCTACCTTGCCATACAGCAGTTCGCGAAGGACCACGGCATAAGGTTCGCGAAGGTCCACGCCGCCTTCATGGGCGGGCTTCAGCCGACCAAGTTCCTGATGTGGGCGCCCGACACCTCGGACCCGGGCAACTGGCACAACGAGTCGACGGTCACCATCCAGAACCAGGGAATGATCCTCTCCATGAGCGGCATCATCCACCCGAGGATCACGAGGGGGAAGGAGGAGCCCTTCCCGGCGATCCACTTCGTCGCCGGCGGGGCCTGGGACGTCCCCACGATGGGGGGCCACCTCGAGCAGGGCACCACCGTGAAGGGGGTCCTCGAGGTCTTCGTCACCGAGATCCTGGGAATAGACGTTCTGCTCCCGTCTAGCTACGACCCCGCAACAGACACGGCGCCGGAGAGCTGGTACAAGGAAACCAAGTGAAAAACACACTACGACCACCCTCTAAGTTTTTTTCTAGTCGTTCAAAAAACCCGAGTTAACCGTATTTCATCGCCCAGGCTGGGTCACCACGAACCTGCAGTGGGGGTCGCCCTTCGTGAGTATCTCGGGCAGCTCCACCTTCAGGTCTGGCCTGTAAGCACGCCACATCGCGTGGTGGAACTCCTCGCAGTAGATGAGGCCCAGGTCTTCCCCGCCCAGGGCCCTCCATACCCTCTGGTAAGGGCATACATAGGTGAAGGAGACCAGCTCGTTCTCGCTGAATACCGTTCTTGTCTTCTCGGTGTCGGGGTGGGCGGGCAGGTCGTAGTGGGTGAAGAGGGACCTGAGGCTGATGGGGATCCCCTGCCCCTCGTGCCTCTCCCTGAGCCTCGCCCCCCTTGCCCTCCCGTAGCTTCGTATCGCCCTGCGGAGCGCCTCCCTCCCCCGATCGCCAAAGCTGTCGACCATCTCCCTGGCGAAGACATAGTACATGAGCGACCAGAGGTCGCCGAACTCCGCGATATCCCCCTCGGAGACCACTCGGACACCGCCTACCAATGGAGCATTCTGGTTAAAATAACGAACCCCTATCGACTAAACCTTGATAGTTGATAAAAACGAGGCAAGACATTTTTAGATGCGAAGGTCGATCAGAGATCGTCGGTGATCCGACGTGCTGCATCAGCTCGTATGCGAGAGGTGGCTTTTCGCAGACCCCCTTTTCGGGTTGGGCAGCCTGATAGGGCTCATCATCGTCGGGGCGATAATAATCTTCGTCGCAGGCGTCTTCATCTTCTTCCTCCCCGCCTTCATCGTGGCGGGAATCGTCTGGTGGATCTCGAGGAACGAGACCCTAGCGGGGATAGCCTTCCTCCTGGTCGCTCTGGTATCCCTGACCAGAAGGCGCTGATGGGCTTGCGCCGGAGGCCAGTCAAACTGCAATCAATCGGGGGAGACGGGTCGAAAGGCTTGAAATAGGATACCGGTCTCACTTGTTCCATGGTCGATCCTTTCCTAATCGGCTCTGACAGCGCGAGGGATTTCCTCACCGCCGGGGCAAGGGTACTCAGGAAAGGGGGCTCCGCCATCGATGCGGTTGAGGCAGCCATAAGGGAGGTCGAGTCAAACCCCGACGACCACGGCGTCGGCATCGGAGGGATACCAAACCTCCTTGGGGCCGTCCAGCTCGACGCCTCGATCATGGACGGGAGGACCCTAGCCGCGGGGGCCGTCGCGGCACTGGAGGGGTTCCTCCACCCCATCACCGTCGCCCGCAGGGTGATGGAGGTCTCCCCCCACGTCCTCCTCGTCGGGGAGGGTGCTGGGCTCTTCGCCGAGAGGATGGGCTTCGAGAGGGGGGAGCTCCTGACGGAGTACAGCAGGAGGTTCTACCGCGCCTTCCTGGAGGACGCCCTTGACCAGCTCGGCCCCGAGTTCGACGAGGACGTCTCCTACCTCAAGGAGGACAGCATAGACTACCGTGTCAAAGGCTGGTACGAGAGGCTCGCCGAGCACGCGCAGGGCACAGTCGACGTTCTCGCGCTGGACCGAAAGGGAGACGTGTGCAGCGGCGTCTCCACAAGCGGAACCTACCTCAAGTTCCCCGGGAGGGTCGGCGACTCACCCATCATCGGGGCTGGAAACTACTGCGACAACCGCTACGGGGCCGCCGCCTGCACCGGCCGGGGGGAGCTCGCGATCCGTCACGGCACGGCGCGCACCATCGTGCTCCTCATGCGCAGCGGGCTCACGGCGCAGGAGGCCTGCGTCCAGGCCATGGGGGAGGTCAAAGAGATGGTGGATGACGCCCGCCTCAGCTGCCTCGCCTTCGACAGACACGGCGGCACCGCCGCGGCGTCCACAAGCCGTGAGCCCCCTTACTACTACGTCGACGCCGACTCTGGGAAGGTCGAGACCAGAAAGGGCACCTGGGTGAAGGGATAGCCGCCTCGAATCCCGCTGAATCCAAGACATCCGGGCGTCGAGCCTGTCCTCTGCCTTGAGGCGCCCCGCTACGCCTAAATAGCTGTTCCCCAAAATATCTCAGGCTTCCGGGACCGATATCGGAGGCAGTCGGTATCCATCCTCGCGGGGCGTCGAAGATGACAGTTCAGGAGAGACAGGGGAGTCGAGGTGAGGTTGCGACCCTCACGGCCATCTCCGCCCTGCGCGGGATCAGGGACAACCTCAGGATGGTCGTCTGGCAGCCCTTCGTCCTTAGCCTCGGCGTCCCGATGAGCAGCCTCGGCGGGCTTGAGAGCCTCCTGGACTTCACGAGGATAGCCGTGCAGCCGATCTTTGGAGGGGCATCCGACGCCTATGGCAGGAAGAGCTTCATGGTCCTCGGGGAGCTGCTAATGGTCGCAGGCGGCGTCTTGTTCCTCCTCGCTGGCTCCTGGCACCTACTGGTCGTGGGCGTCGTCCTGACCGGCCTCTCCTTCGCCATCATCCCCGTGTGGAACGCCATAGTGGCCGAGATGGCCGATCCGCCAAGCCTGGGATTTATTTACGGAGTCATCGGCAGCGGCTACATGGCGGCGGGCCTCGTCGCCACCCTCGCCGCCGGCTTCATGGCCGACCTGTACGGCTACCCCTCCGTCTACCTCATGACCGTTGGGGTGGGGCTGCTCTGCCTGCTGCTGGTCTGGCTCAGGCTGCGCGAGACGAAGGCCAGGGGCGACAACCCGAATTTCAGACTCTCCCAGATCGTGGGCTCCCTCGTGGGCGCCATGAGGCCCAACCGCAGCCTGATGGGCTTCTATGTCGCCATGTCCGTAGACCTCTTCGCCTTCAGCATGGGCCACAGGCTCCTATACGGGATGCTGACGGAGAGCTACGGATACACCCCCTCAATGCTCGGCATCCTCTCGGCGGCCATGACCTGCACCATGGCGGTGTTTCAGATACCGCTCGGGAAGATCGTCGACAGGGCCGGGTACGTCCTCTTCCTCGCCCTCTCTCAGATGATCTCGTGCGGCCTGCTCTGGGTCCTCCTGGTCTCCAAGGATTTCTGGGTGGTCCTGGGGACGCAGGCGACGATGGGCTTCTCCGCCGCCTTCTGGATGCCCGCAGAACAGGCCTGGATCGCGAAGAACGTCGACCCCCACGAGAGGGCGAGGGCCATCGGTGGCTACTCAACCTTCAGGGGGCTCTTCGCGTTCCCCGCCCCGTTCATTGGTGGCGTCCTCTTCGACGCCTTCGGCTTCGACGTGCCGATACTCCTCAACCTGGTGCTTGCGATCGTCGACGTGTCCCTGATCCTCACCCTGGTGAGGGAATCGATATCAAGGTGACCCGAGGCGCCGGGGCGGTTCACTTCGGGATAGTCCCCGAGACATGAGCCGCGCGGCACGGCACAAGCCGCTGAAGGGCCAAGCCTTATCAGATGATGCGACGAAGAATATCAGTTGCTCTAGGTGAGTAGTGAATGGTTGAGGACTACACTGCGATGACGCGCAGGCACGTGTTCGGCACCTGGAAGTACCAGAAGGCTTGGAACCCGAAGGTGATAGTCGGCGGCGAGGGCTCCCACTTCACGGACGCCCAGGGGAAGAGGTACCTCGACTTCTCCTCCCAGCTCGTCTGCTGCAACCTGGGCCACAGCAACGAGAGGGTGAAGGCCGCGATCGCCGAGCAGGCGAAGAGGCTCACATACGTCAACCCGGTCTTCGCGACTGAGCCGGTAGCCCTTCTGGCGAAGAAGCTGGCGGACATAGCCCCGGGAGACCTGTGCAAGACGTTCTTCTCCCTCGGCGGGGCCGAGGCGAACGAGGCCGCGGTGAAGATAGCGAGGTTCTACACGGTTGCGCCGAAGCTTGTGGCGAGGTTCAGGTCCTACCACGGCGCCACGGCGGCGGCCATCTCCCTCACCGGCGACCCGAGGAGGCACTACGCCCCCCTGACCCCGGGCGTCGTCCACGCCCCCGACTGCTACTGCTACCGCTGCCCCTTCGGCCTCGAGCACCCCGGATGCGGCGTGAGGTGCGCCGAGTACATCGGGGACATACTGGAGATGGAGGGGCCAAAGAACGTCGCCGCCGTCTTCGTTGAGCCGATCGTCGGCTCGAACGGGATCCTCGTGCCGCCGAACGACTACTTGCCCAGGCTGAGGAGGATCTGCGACGAGAAGGGCGTCCTCCTCGTCGCCGACGAGGTCATGACCGGGTTCGGCAGGACGGGGGAGTGGTTCTGCGTCAACCACTGGAACGTTGTCCCCGACATAATGACCATGGCCAAGGGCCTCACGGGCGCCTACATACCCCTCAGCGCCACGATCGTCCGAAAGCCGATCTCGGACCACTTCGAGGGCGACAACCTGTTCTGCCATGGCCACACCTACGCCAACCACCCCCTCGCCTGCGCCGCCGGCCTCGCCGCGGTCGGCGAGTACGAGAGGCTGGGGCTCGTGAAGCGAGCCAAGAAGATGGGGGAGGGCCTCGGGAAGCGGCTGATGGAGCTCGGGGAGGACCACCGCTCGGTCGGCGACGTTAGGGGAAAGGGGCTATTCTGGGGGATCGAGCCCGTGAAGAACAGGGAGACGAAGGAGCCCTTCGCCACCATACGCCAGTCGTTCGATCCGACACTCCTGGGGAAGATGGCCTCGGAGGCGATGAACAGGGGCGTCTACATAATGACGATGCTCAACACCATGATCGTCGCCCCGCCCCTCATAGTGACCGAGGAGGAGATCGACGAGGGCGTCCGGGTCCTAGACGAGGTGCTCAAGATCGCCGACGCAGAATACACCTAGCGCCGACTCAGGCCTTTGACCCCTTCATAGCGGCGACGAGCCTCCGGATGGCCCCCTCCCCGTAGGGCTGCGTGTCGAAGAACACAGTAACCCCCTTCTCCTTTCCCTCGCAGGCCACAACGCATTTCCGCTTCACCAGATCGTCGAGGGGGCCCACACCCGCGTAGATGAAGACCTCCCCGTAGTCACTTCTCTCGACGTACCTTGAGACGCTCTCTGAGGCGAACTCGAGGGTCTCCATGTCGAGGGGATCTGCGGCCTCGAACTGGGAGAGGGGGTAAGTCTCGGAGAGCTCGACAGGTACGACGCCGAAGGGCGCCGCGTAGAAGCAGATTTGAACGTCGCTCGCCTCGTCTCCGAGACCCTCCGCCACCGCCCTCTCCAGCAGCGCGTGCTGAGGCGTCCTCGTGTATGGCCTGCCCTCCGGGGCCGGGACCAGGAGCAGCCTCATTGAGGCCACTGATGGAAGGTAATGGGCCTCCAACCGATGGATGTGCCTCGTCACCTCCGGCCTCGCCAGGCCGCTCGAGTCGAAGAAGAAAACCCCCCGACCCTTGTATGAGGGGCTTCGCGTCTCGATGGCGTCCCTGTATCTGTACAGCCTCCTCAGGGCCGAAGCCAGAGCGGGGTGCCCCCTGCTCCTGGACTCCAGCAGCTCCCAGAGGGCGCCCTCGGTGATCGCCTGCTTCACGGTCTCGATCTCGGCCATCGTAACGTGGAGGTTGTGCTCCGTGAGGGCCCTGACCCGCTCCCCCTTCAACATCCCCCTGAGCTCGCCGGCGTCGTGCCTCCGGCATACCGGGCAGGAGCAGGGGAGGTAGCTGAGGCCGTCGAGGCGCATCGTTCCGAGGGGCGTCATGTAGCGGCCGTCCCTCGCGTAAAGGGCGTAGGCGGCCGAGTCGAAGAGGTCGCATCCCAGGGCGACGGCGAGGCTGAACATCATGGGGTGGCCAGCCCCGAAGAGGTGGAGCGGCCTGTCCGGGGGCAGGTTGAGCTTCGCCGCCATGATCATGTCCACGAGGACCGGGAATCTGTAGCTCTCGAGCACCTCCGTCGGGCTCCCCAGGGCGTGGATCTGGAAGGGCATCGAGCCGATGGCCCGTGCCGACCTCTCGACGAGGTCGAGGTGGGCTCCGCCCTGCACGGGGCCGATCCAGAGGACCTCGCTGCCCTCAATAAGGGGGATGGCCGCCTCGGCGCGCCTGAGGGTCTCCTCGACGGTCCACTCAACCCTGCTCCGGGGGACGTCCCAGCCCGTGGGTATGTCCAGGATGACGCCGATGTCGGAGCCTATCCGCTTCTGGTACTCGACGATCTCCTCGGGCAACGCGTCGACCTCCCCGTACACCAGGATCTGGTACGCCCCCGAGTCCGTGGCGACGACGCCGTCGTAGTCGAGGAGCCCGTGGACCTCGATGTCGCCTCCGTCCCCGAAGTTCTTCTTGATCAGGTAGGCGTTCGTGATGACGATGTCGCAGCCGAACTCCTCCCTCATCCTCCTCGGCTGAATCGACTGGGAGAGGGGGTTGACGACGGGCATGAAGGCTGGGGTCTCGACCACCCCTCCCTTGGTCTTGAGCCTCCCGATCCTGCCGAGGAGATCCCGGTCGCGCAGCTCGAAGGACATCGCACCCAAACATTAGACCGAAAGGGGTATATCACATTCACGTCTGACATCTGGAACCGATTTACATGCTCAATTGAGAGCCATAGATTTTGATAGGGGGGATCCATTCTTCCCATGGAAGGCCGCTGTTGAGAGCCCCCGCTTATCCTATCTTAGCAATAAATTGGGATCCTTTGACGGGTGCTAGGCGGTCTCGCTGACGAACCGCTGGTAGATGTCGCGCACGCGATCGGCGGCGGGCCCCGTGCCCTCAACCAGACCGGACTCGTTGACCCGTATCTTGTCCATGACGACTATGATGCCCGCGTCCTGGTAGATCCTGACCATGTTCGGGAAGACCCTCTCAAGCCTCTCCGCAAGGCCCTCGAGATTGAAGGGGCGCTCCGTCGCCGATATCCTCGCGATGGTCGGCCCGTAAAAGAAGACCCTGTGGATCTTTGTCCCCCTCTCCCCCGGCACGTCGCCCAAGCAGATGCTCATCGTCGTGTTGTCGTAGCCCAGAAGGACGCCGTCGTAGACCTTCCCGGCGGTGTCCTCGACCCTGACGAGTTTAGAGACGAGCTGCCCGAGCTCCTCGAAGAACTTCCTGCTCGCTACAGCGGCCATTCCCCATACCTCTAGGAGACAGAAATACGCGAGGTAATATAAAAATGGGAAACTGCTCCAACGAGTTCGTCCTCTGCAAGCTAGACCATGCCTGCCCGCAAACCAACTAATCCTATTTTGCGAACATTACAATGAACGGTAGACCAACTCACATGTCTCGGGGCTTGACGCTACTTTCCTTTTTTAGTTTCCTTCTCCTTGAGGGACTGGATCAGGGAAACGGCCTCCATTGGGGAGTCAGTTCTACCGAGCACCCTCAGACCGCGCAGCTCCATCCGGTGGCCGCAGTGGGGACACGACCTCGTCCGGTTGATCGTCTTCCCCAGCAGCAGGCCGCGGCACCCTGGGCACCTCACGACGACGTACATCTACCCCACCTCACAGCAACGACCTCGCCTGCGGACACCCGAGCCAGTCTACGAGGCCGTGGCGGCACGGCTCTCCGCCATTGATTATCGAGGCGACCTCGTCGACCACCTCTCTGGGGGTCCTGCCAGTCGTGTCCACCTCGCAGACCCGCCCGGGCCCCAGGGCACCGATGGCATCGAAGAGACAGATGTCCAGTAGCTCGGCCTCGACGTTCTCCCTGACCTTCTCCTCGGGGAAGCCGCGGGCCCTCAGCTCCTCCTTCAGGATCCAGGGCGCCCTCCTCAGGACGAAGGCGAAGGACACCACCTCGGATGGGACCACTTCAGGGGCGTAGTGCCCATCGATTATGAGGGAGCCCTCCCCGGACCCCAACATCTCGGCTAGCTCAGCCCTCATCCCATCAACATCCGCTATCGAAGTCCCCCTCGCCTCGTCATAGCCCGCGATCAGGCTCTTCTCAATCGCCAGCCCTGAGAGGTCTACGTGAATACCCCCCAACAGCTCAGATAGCATGCGGCCGACGGTGGTCTTGCCCACTCCTGGTACGCCGGTGATGATGAAGACCCTTCTCCGCCCCGGCATCGTCAGCTCACACAACTTCCTGGAATGCTCTCGGTAAACCCGTAGGCCCAGGCCCAAATTACTGCTCCGATGGGCTCTCTTCGAGTTCGCCCTCGGCCGTCTCTTCCCCTTCCCTGGGCTTGGGTTTGCTTAGCTTCATGATGTCGCCCAGCGTCCTCTCGGTCGCCGGCTTCGCCGAGGCGGGTACGGCCAGCGTCTCGCCGGCGACCAGGATCTCCAGCCCGAGGAAGTTCCTCACCTTCCTGACGAGGCCGATGTCGGGGCTCAGCTCCCCCTTCTCCAGCTTCTTGACGACCGACTCCTTCTCCCCGATCTTCTTGGCAAACTCCTCGACCGTCATCCTCGTCTTCTCCCTGGCCTTCCGGATCTTCTCCCCGTAGTCCTCCACGAGCTCCAGGTTCTCGGCGGCCTCTACCTCGCTCCTCGGGCGCCTCGGGGCGGTCCGCTCCCTCAACTGCGGGCGAGGCTGGTGCGGGTCCCAGTCCGCGGAGCCGAACCTGGCGCATCGGCCGCAGACCGTCATCTTCCCTCCCTCTATTATCCTGTAGAAGGGCCTACCCCTGATCTCGCTACCGCAAACCTCGCAGCGCATCCCCGATCCACACTAGATCGACGGCGAATCGGCTATAAATGCTCAGTGCCTATACGGTGACTGGATGGACCCGGACCTGAGGCGTATCAGGGGCATAGCCGACTACCAGTTCGGCCCCGGCTGCGGCGCCGCCCTCTTCCCAGACGGCATCTCGGTTGAGCGCTCAAAGAGAACTGGGAGGATCAGGCAAATCAATTTTGGTGATACTCTCATCGCCTCGCTGCGTCCGACCGACGGCCTCCTAACCCTGACCATCCTGGGGGCGGAGAGGCTGGTATCTGGGGTCGGGTCCCTGGGTTGCACCGTGACCGTGATGGACGATGTCGCGGAGTTCGTGTCCAAAGGGAGGAACGTCTTCGCGAGGCACGTCATGGAGGCGGGAGAAGGGATCAGGCCAGGCGACGAGGTCGTTGTGCTGGACTCAAAAGGGGTGGTCCTCGCCGTGGGTCGGGCGCTCCTCAACAGGGAGGAGATGCTCGCCTTCAGCGTCGGGGTCGCTGTGAAGACCCGCAGGGGAAGGGAGCGGGATAGGTGAGGCCCACTACTTCTCGAATTTAGCGAAGAGCTGGGTCTTCCCCCTCATCTCGCCGCTCCTGAAGTGGACGACCCTCTTGACGGAGTCGTTGGCCTTCTCCACCTCCCTGGCCTCGTCAGCCATGAGAGCCGCGAGCCTCATCAACTCGTGTGCCCCCGCGACGATGGGGATGTAGTTCTCCCTCTCCTCAACCTTGAAGCAGCCCTCCGTTGAGAGGTCCGCGACCCTCCTAGCGGCCTCGAAGCTCGCCATCGCCTTCGCGTGGGCGTAGGGATTCTCTATGCCGCTGCTGGCGAGCGCCCTCTCCCTGTTAGCGACGACCTGTGGCAGCTCGGGCTTCTCGCCGTTCTCGATCTGCTTGATGACCCTGTCTATCTCCGTGTGGAGGAGCCTGAAGACGCCCGTGACAGCGAGCACCCTGATGACGTCGCTGTTGAAGAGGGCCATCTCGACGGGGTCGAGGAAGTCCTGCCTCGCCCCTATCATAGAGTCCGGGTAGAGGACGATGTAGCCGATTCCCTGCTCGGGGAGGTCCTTCACCGCCTTCCGGGAGGGCTCGTCCGAGACCACGATGATCGGCTTCCCCGTCCCCTTGATCAACTCCCTCGCCTTCGTGGGGCCCGGGAGCCCCGCGTTGGGGGAGATGATGATGTATAGGTCCGTGGGGACCGAGGCCGCGATCCTTGCGGCATCCAGCGCCTCATCCTCCTCCATCTTGCAGCCCGACGAGATGACCCTGACCGACAGGTCCTTGCGCGAGGCCCTCTCGTCCAGGAGAGCGTCTATGAGGGTCGTGGTGGCTATGTAACCGATCTTCAGGATAGTGACCTTAACCATCCGAACACCAACTAATAATTCCCTCTCCGGTCTAATAAAACTATTAAATAACCCCTCATACTCAGGGTGATGATCAATATGGCGATACCATCGGATATCGAGATCGCTCAAAAGGCGAAGTTGAAGCCCATCACGGAGATCGCCACCGGACTCGGACTCTCCGTGGACGACATCGAGCCTTATGGCAAGTATAAGGCGAAGATAAGCCTTGATGTGTTGAAGAGGCTCAAGGACAGGCCAGACGGGAAGCTGATCATCGTCACTGCCGTGACGCCCACCAAGACTGGCGAAGGCAAGACGACCATGGCCATAGGCCTGGCCCAGGCCTTCGGGCATCTCGGCAAGAAGAACATCGTCGTCCTCAGGGAGCCATCCCTGGGCCCGGTCTTCGGGATAAAGGGCGGCGCATGCGGCGGTGGCTATGCCCAGGTTGTGCCGATGGAGGACATAAACCTCCACTTCACCGGCGACCTCCACGCAATCACCGTTACCCACGACCTCCTCACTTCGTTGATGGAGAACCACATATACCGCGGGAACAAGCTGGGGATAAGCCTCTACGACATCCTCTGGAAGAGGGTGCTGGACATTGAGAGCCGCGACCTGAGAAACATTGTCATCGGTCTGGGAGGCGAACTCGGTGGCACCCCACACGAGAGCGGATTCGAGATCACGACGGCCTCGGAGATCGCGGCCATCCACGCAATCTCCACGGACTTCATGGACCTGAAGCGGCGGATGTCTGAGATCACCGTCGCGTACAACAACGATGGAAAGCCGGTGACGGCGAAGGAACTGAAGGCCGAAGGTGCGATGGCGATATTGATGAAAGACGCCGTCAAACCGAACCTCGTCCAGACACTAGAGAATACGCCGGCCATCATCCACGGCGGACCATTTGCGAACATCGCGCACGGCTGCCCGAGCCTGATCGCTATCAGGACGGCTCTCAAGCTCGCCGATTACGTCTTTGTCGAGCCGGGTTTCGGTGCCCACCTAGGGATGGAGAAGTTTTGCGATATAGCCGCCCGCGCTGGGGGACTCAAGCCGAGGCTGGTTGTCATAGTGGCCACTATAAAGGCCCTCAAGCACCACGCCGGAGTGAAGGCAAAGGAGCTCTCGGAGCCCAACGCCGAGGCCGTGAGGAGAGGAATGGGGGTCCTGAACCAAGAGATCGAGAACGCCAAGAGGTTCGGCCTCAGGGTCGTCGTCTGCATGAACCACTTCTACACAGACGCCCAGGAGGAGATCGACGCCGTCCTGAGATGGTGTAAGGAGAAGGGGGTCCCCGCCGCGTTCACCGACACCGTCCTGAAGGGCGGCCCTGGAGGCTTAGAGCTGGCGAAGCTGGTGATGAAGGAGGTCGATAAGCCGTCCGACTTCCACCACCTCTACCCGCTGGATATGCCCGTTGAGGAGAAGATTAGGACGATAGCCAAGAGCATGTACGGCGTCTCCGATATCGGCCTTCAGCCGGATGCGAGGAAGGCGCTGAGGAGGATCGAGAAGCTCGGCTTCGACAAGCTGCCAATCTGCATGGCGAAGACGCCCCTCTCCCTGACGGACAACGAGAACATCAGCGGATTGCCGCCGGAGGGCTACATCCTGCCGATCACCAACCTGAAGCCCTCCACGGGCGTCGGGTTCATCGTCGCCTACTGCGGTGACATCAACACGATGCCCGCCCTGCCCACGAAGCCCGCATCCGACGGGATGGACATCGACGAGAACGGCGTCATCACCGGCTTCAGGTGAGGTCGAGAGGTTGGCAGTCATCCTGGACGGCAAGGAGACAGCGGCGAAGGTCGTGGCGGAGCTCTCTGCCCAGGCCGAGGGGCTCAAAAGGAAGGGGATAAACCCCACCCTCGCCTTGATCCTGGTCGGGAGCGACGAGTTCTCAGTTCGGTACGTGAAGATGAAGGCGAAGCGCTGCGAGGAGGCGGGGGTCGTCGCCCAGCTCCACCACCTAGAGACGACCACGCAGAAGGAGCTCATCGCCCTCATCGAGAGGCTGAACGACGACCCATCCGTCCACGGCGTGATGGTGCAGCTGCCCCTGCCGAAGGGCCTCGACGAGCTTGCGACCGTTGAGGCGATCTCACCGGAGAAGGATGTCGACGGCCTGAACCCGGCGACCCTCGGAAAGCTGCTGATGGGGGAGGAGTGCTTCCCACCGGCCGGCGTCGAGGCGATAATGGAGCTGCTTAAGAGGTATCAAATTGAGGCCGAGCACAGGCACTGGGTCGTCGTTGGGCTGAGCAACATCGTCGGGAAGCCCCTCTTGGCCCTGCTCACCAACAGGAAGGTCTCGGC
The DNA here is from genome assembly GCA_964587735.1 of uncultured Candidatus Bathyarchaeia archaeon. Taxonomy (GTDB): domain Archaea; phylum Thermoproteota; class Bathyarchaeia; order TCS64; family TCS64; genus CAZPMB01. Next base: position 18,474 of record CAZPMB010000022.1, read on the forward strand.
GACGGGCGTGCACGCGGACAACCCTCACATGGCAAGGTACGCCAAGGAGGCCGACGTGCTTGTGGTGGACGCCGCGAAGAAGTGGGCAGTCACCGCCGACATGGTCAAGCCGGGCGCCGTCGTGCTGGACAACGGCAACAACTACGAGGGGAAGAAGGTGTACGGGGACGTCGACTTCGACCATGTGAAGGACGTGGCTTCCGCCATCACCCCCGTTCCGGGCGGAATCGGCCCCCTCCTGATCTCGATGCTCATCAGGAACACCCTGAAGGCTGCGGCCAAGTAAATCATTTAATAGATTCTACCCCATTTTTCTTTGGTGACCGGTTTGGCCAGGATAGATTCCAGGAAGGCCCGCAGGATGATGAAGCAGATGGGCCTCAAGATGGACGAGCTGGGGGACATCGAGCGGGTCATCCTGCAGGGGCAGAGGAGGGAGATCGTCATCGAGGGGCCGGCCGTCACCGCGATAAACGTCCAGGGGCAGCGAATGTACCAGGTCGCGGGCGGAACGGTAACTGAGAAGGAGCTCGAGGCGAAGCTCGAGATACCCGAGGAGGACGTCCTGCTCGTCGCCCAGCAGACCGGGGCCAGCATGGAGCGGGCCCGCGCGGCGCTGGAGGACTCCGGGGGCGACCTGGCCAGGGCTATCCTGATGTTAACTACGAGGTAGGGGCTCGGCGGCCATCAAGGCCTCCACCGGCTCAGATCACATCACCTACAAGGGAGGACGAGGATTTGGCTCTGACGGTGAGATACGGTAGGGGCGTTATAGTCGAGTACGGCGGCATCGGAGTCGCCTTCGACGCCTCCTCCGACGCCTCCAACTACCCCGTCTTCGTCACCCACGCCCACGCCGACCACGCGGCCGCCTTCAAGTACCCCGATGTCGTCAAGTACGCCACCGAGCCGACGCACAGGCTGCTGGAGAGCCTGAGGTGGAGGAGGCTCGAGAACTGGAGGCCCATCGCCGTCGGGGACAGGGTCAGGGTCGGCGACATAGAGGTGCGGGCCCACGACGCCGGCCACGTCCTCGGCTCCACCCAGTTCGAGGCGGCCACCCCCGAGGGGACGATCCTCTACACCGGCGACTTCAGCATGGGGAACAGCTACACGATGAGGGCCGCGGAGGCCGTGGGATGCGACCTCCTCGTCGTGGAGACGACCTTCGGCGCGCCCATGTTCAGGTTCCCGAAGAGAAAGGACGTCGCCCTTGAGATGGTGAGGTGGGCCCTGATGGACACTCTCCCACGCGGGAAGACGCCCGCCTTCAGGACCGACTCCATAGGAAACGCCCAGGAGATCATCTCGGTCTTCAACAGCATGACGAAGCTGCCTGTGGTCACGGCGAGGAGCGTGACGCGGGCGAGCGACGTCTACAGGGAGTACGGCCACAGCCTCGACTACGTCGACGCCGAATCCCTCGAGGGGCGGGAGCTGCTCGAGAGTGGCAGGTGCGCCCTCGTGGCCCCGAAGGGTGCCCAGTTTGAGGTGGAGAACATAGAGACGGCCCTCGCCTCGGGGTGGGCTGTCATCATGAAGGGGAGGGGGAAGGCCTTCCCCCTCAGCGACCACTCCGACTTCAGGGAGCTCCTTGGCTTCATCAGGCGCTGCCACCCGAAGAGGGTGCTGACCTTCCACGGCGGCGCCCTGACTAGGGGCTTCGCCGAGTACGTCCGGAGGAAGCTAGGCGTAGACGCCAGGCCGCTGACAGCCAGGGAGGAGACCCTGATGGGGACGATAACCCGCGGGGAGGTGAGGACGAAGGCGTGCAGCGAGCAGCTCCTCAAGGCGCTCCGGATCCCCGGATTCGAGTACACCTCCCCGTGGCTGGTGAAGGAGATGGCCCGTCGGGGCTTCACCCGGGGCGAGACTGAGGCAGCCCTAAAGTACCTCCTGGACCGCAGTGTCCTGGAGGCGACCCCGATGGGCGTGAGGCTGGCGTAGGCCCATTTTAGCCGCCTCAGGCATTTCAGGGGTCGGACATCGATTGGGTTATTGACATCGCTCTGGGTTAGATCGCAGCAGGTCGTCGAGGAGCGCCCCCATCCTGTCTCCGAGCGCTCGTCGCGCCATGTAGGAGGTAGCGTTGTCCAACTGTTGATGACCGATCCTCTTGAACGATGGGTTCCTCACAACCCTGAGCCCCCTCAAGCCGCATGTGCCATCGTCCCTCGGGTCGACCGAGAACTTGTGCTTGTTGTACTCGATGAGCCCGACGCCTCTGGGCAGAGCCGACGGCGGCACCAGGCGCATAGGGGTGAAGAGGTAGTTGTAGTTGCACCCCGAGCAGACGAAGCCGTTCCTGAAGTCGGAGCGGGAGACCTTCACCTCTATCCCCCTGAGGACGTTGTGCGTCAACTCGAAACCTCGGGTCCCCGCCACCTGCCCATCCTGATACGGCTCGCCTTCAGCTGCGAAGAACCCCTCCCCGACGCCGCAGACGTCAATGACGTGGTGATCGTCGAGGTCGTGGAGCCGCCTCTGCCCGAGCACGGTCAGCGGGACCTCGGTGTCCACGATGAAGCAGCCCTGGTTCAAGAGGAAGGCCATCCCAAGCTTCTTAAGGAAGCCGTGGAGCGGGGACTCGACCAGACTCAGCACCCCACGCCCCGCGTCTCGGCCCTCTCGGCCAGCTCGGGGCCGTAATCGCCGAGCCGGGTCGGCCGTGCCCCGTCTCCAGCCCCCGGATCCGCGCCGAAGGGCATCAGGACGCTGCGGCCCGCCCCCCTCACGAGCTCGACGTACTTCTCGGCGTCCACGCCGCCCCGGTAGCCGGCGGGCCTCACCCTGCGGAAGGGGTTCCTGTGGCCGGCGTCGACGTAGACGTAGTCCACGAGGCTGCCGGCCTCGACCCTGGCGCCGGCGATGCCCAGGGCCTCGGCGGCGGCGACGTGGGGCGGCCGGGACCTGTACTCCCCGGGCTCCCGCCTGAGCGCCGTGGAGGCCCTCAGCTCCTCCGGGGGGACCTCGCCCCGTCGGATGCGCCGGCAGGCCCCCTCGATGACCTCGAGGGCCCGCCGCAGGCCCGCGGTTCGCACCCCCTCCAGGGTGTCTGGGCCGAGGAGGGCCTCGATGGCCTCCATCTGGACCCTGGCTACGTATGGGGGAGTGTCCCTCCTCCTGAGCTCTATGCCCCTGCAGACGTACTCCCCCTCCACCGTCCTCCCGTAGTACCTGTTGACCGCCCCGATCGAGGGCTCCCCCTTCTGGGGGAGGAGCACCAGGAACCTGAAGTGGTTCTCGACGGCCATGGGGAGGCCGACGCGCTCGGCGATCCTCCTGGCGAGCCCCTCGTAGTCCCCCCGGGAGGCGCCGGGGCGCCTCAGGAAGAGGCTGTCGTTGTTCCCGTAGAGGACCCTGAACCCCTCCTCCCTGGCGACGTTCATGCTCTCCACGAGGGTCTCCCTGGCGACCCTGTTGATCTCCATGAACGTGTCGAAGTTTCCGAACCTGTTCGCCCAGCAGCCGCTGTACCCGTAGGTGCAGAAGAGGATCTCCTTGAGGGCGAGCTGCCGGCCCTCGCACCAGAGCCTCTCATCGGAGCCCTTTGGGTACTCTCGGCGGAGGTGCTTGAAGTGCAGGCGCCGCTCGAGGGTCTCCCGGGTGAATTCGACGAGGAACCCCTCCATCCCCCCGCCGAGGCGGACGTTCTCGTAGCTGATGTTCCGCCTCGTGATGAGGTTGGGGAACATGCTCTCGAAGTCGAGGGCCGCCACGTCCTCGTGGAGCCCCACGTCCGGGGTGAAGATGAGGCCGCCCTGGTCCCGCCGCCCCAGCAGCTCCTCGAGGGTCATGACCGGCTGGAAGCCCCCGCGCCTGGGGACGAGGACCCCCCTTCGCCTTGCCTCGTAGCACTGCCGGCTCTCGACGGCCCTCCCGGCGCCCCACTCAGACGACAGCCTCGCCGGGAGCCTGGCGTACATGACCCGCTCGACGAGGCCGGAGAGGCCGAGGCGGCCGTAGGTCGAGAGGCTCACGTGGGCCCTTCCGCCCCAGAGCTCCGGCTCGCCGTCGCGGTCGGCTCCGAACCTGCGGAGCCCGTGCTGCCTGCCGAGGCGGAGCATCGCGGAGAGGTCCTTGTCGCGGCAGGCGACGACGTCCGGGTCGACGTCGGCGAAGTGGTCGAGGAAGTCCCTGAGGGCCCGCCTGGCGGGGCCGCTGAACACATACTCGGCCTCCAGGCGGTGGTCGTAGGTCGTCACGGTTCCCTCGTCGCCGTCGACGCTCATCCCGAAGCGCAGCGCCTTGAGGGGCGGCGGCTCGACCTCCAGCCCGGCTGGAATTGGGGTGATCGACCTGACCCTGCGGTCCCCGTCGGCCTCGAAGGCCACCCTCCCCATGGGGACGAGGCGCCTGTCGCAGAGGTACTTCAGCTCGTGCTCCAGGTCCGCGTCGTAGACATCGCCGACGCAGGGCATCGCCTCCACCTGGGCCAGGACGCGGCGGTAGTCCTCGACCCTGCACACCCGGACGCGCACGACTTCCACCCCCCTCGTCTCCCGGATCGAGGAGGCCCTCCGCTCCACCGAGGCGCCGGCCAGGTCGTCGTGCTCCTCGAGGAGGCCCATGAGCCGGTGCGCGTCAACGCCCTTGGGCTCGGCGTAGAATTCCGGCGTGTACCGGTCCAGGAGCTTCACCCTCCCCCTCTCCGGGTCCCTGACCCAGAGCTGGGCCTGTCCGCCGGAGAGCCGGACGTCGAGGAGCCACCCCTCAACCCTCGTCCCCGTCGCCCCCCATCAGCTCCTCGACGAGCCGCATCGCCTCCTCGTTCGCCCTCCTGAGCCCCTCGATCTCCCTCCTGTTGTCGACGACGGCCGTCAGCAGGAGGAGGTCGAGGGCGGACATGACCTCGGAGTAGATCATGGCGCCCTGCTCGCCGGACCAGGCGGGCCAGAGCTCGTCGAAGGCCCGCTGCATGGCCTCGTCCTTGAGGGCCGCCCTGTACCTGCCCTTCAGCTGGGCCATGGCGTCCTGCAGGCGCACCCTCATCGAGTCCTTCATCACCCTTCCCACGCCGAGCCCTCCTCGCCGCCGAACCTCACCATCCGCCCGCTGCGGGCGCTGTCGGGGTGCTTCACCAGGTACGCCGAGACGGTCCCCCCGCTCCGTGGGGACCTCATGTAGACGATGGCGTTGGCGGCGTGCCTCAGGAAGCTCCCTCCCTCGGGCGCGGGGACGGGGCCGCCGCGCCCGGAGGGGCGGCAGGAGGCCGCTAGGGCGAACCCCCTCTCGCAGCAGAGCTCCCTGAGCCTGGAGACCACCCCCGTGAACTCGGCCGGGTCCTCGTGCCTCAGGGCGAGCCTCCCGTAGAAGAGCTTCGTCAGCTGCTGGACGGCGACCAGGGCGACGCCCTCGACCCGCCCCAGGATCTCCTCGACGAGGCCGGGGGCCCGTATCAGGTGGCGCTGCGAGAAGGCGCAGACGATGTGGATCCTGGAGAGGGCGCGGTCGGCGTCCAGCCCCGCCTCTTCGACGAGGGAGAGGAGGCGCTCGGAGTCCAGCACGGTCCTGGACCGGCGGTAGTTGCCGCAGACAACGTGGATGGCCTTCCCCCGCCTCACCGCCTCGACCAGCAGCCGGAGCAGGAGCCCGTCCGGGAGGCCCCCGTCCTCGGGGCCGTAGAAGAGGTAGAACAGGCCGGGCTCCAGCCCGCCGATGAGGGAGTCCAGCTCGGGGCTGCCCGTGCTGAGGGCGTGGATCCGCTCTCGCCTCTGGAGCAGGCTCAGGGCGGTCTCGAAGGGGGCCCCCGCTTGGGGCATTCTGGTCGGCGGAGAACCCATGGCCTTAGCAGGGGGACGCGCGCCCGGCGCTCTCTTAAGGCGTACGCACCTCCTCGGGGGAGGGAGACGGATGAAAATGGGCGTTTACCCGTCGATCCGCGTTGAGCCGAGGAAGTTCTCCATCAGCCTGTACGCGAGATCCCTCATCTCCGGCTCCCTCTCCCTGCACTCCTCTACAACCTGACGCCTGGTCTTACCCACCGCTTCTATTTCGAGCGGATAGGCGTCAGCCCACCTCCCGGCCTCCGAGCTGCCGATCTCCAGGTGGAAGATGACGCCCCTTACGTTCCCCCATCCGAACGCCTGGACCGGGCATGGGTCACCCTCCGCGAGCAGTTCCCCTCCTGGGGGTATCTCGAACACGTCGCTGTGCCACTGGAACAC
>CAZPMB010000023.1:0-14967 GCA_964587735.1 uncultured Candidatus Bathyarchaeia archaeon
ACCAGATCTCCCCTGTCTTCAGCTGGAAGAGGGGTGAGCCGCACTCGGGGCAGCTCTGGCTCAGCATCTTTGCCCCCGACCTCAGGAGCTCCGCCATCTCCTTCGTGCCGACCGACAACGCAGACACCACCTTAACGTACGACCATGGCCAAATTTAGGGTTCCGGCGACCAACCCACAGACAATAGCCGTTCAGCCGCCGGGCGGCACGATCATGAACTTCTGAAAGAGGTCGATATACTCGTTGTAGGCTGTCGTGTCCCTGTCGACAAGGTTGGAGAGGCGCTGGAGGGCAGAGTGATGCCTCTCCTCGTCCTGAAGGATGTATCGGATAACATCCCTGACGCGCTCGTCCTCGACCATCTTGAGGATGCGCCTCACCCGCTCAATCATCTCCTCCTCGACGCGCACGTGCTGCTTTATCTGCTGGTGGAGCTCGATGGCCGTCGCCATGTCGGTGTCAAGGGTCGCAGGCGCCGCCCCGGCCTCAACGTCGATGAGGGCCTGGCAGAGGGACGCGTGCTTCCTGCTGTCGTGGACGATGGTCTCGAGGAGCGCCTTGACGAGGCGGTGGCCAACGGCCTTCACCGTCGGCTGCATCCGCTTAACGTGGTCCAGCTCTAGTTCCTTCTGCTTCCTGAGAAGCTCTACAACGTCTGACATATGTTTAGGGTTGGAGAACCAATCGATATAAACAGATCGAGCTGACGGACCATCAACCCTGATCGTGTCCTCCCCTACCCTCCGCTACTGTTGTCTAAAATATGATTTTGAAATCTTCAGAGGGGAGGTTGTTACACGTCTCGTCAGAGACGCAGTAATCAAGTTTGCGACGGGATTGACAGTTTCACCTGACTCCCACCCATCAAAATGTGGGCACCGTTTATATCCTATGCCTTTGATTGCGCACCCAGGGTTGAGAGTTGGGCGAAGGGCCATCACTCTACGAATGGGTCAAGAAGCACAGGCCATCCGACTTGGGCGTTCGATCACAAGAAAACAGGCAATCGCCCCGTGAACGCAGGAAGCGTTTTCCTCCAAGGGCCTGATTCCCTCCTCGACCCCAGTTTAACCGATTTCCTCGTTTTGTAACCAAGAGAAAGAGACCTCGATTTCGAAGAATCACCCATTGACATTCTCAGCCTCGGCCGAGGTTTCACAGGTATCGTGTGCTGCGATTTCATGTCGCCGAATATACCGCGGGTCGCCCAAATGGTGCGCTGCTCGGCGAGGGACATGATGTTTATCTTTAATTTTCCTAAATCCTATTCGGGTTTTCAGGGTGGCTGAGGACTAAGACTGGGTTTCAGTGCACCCTTCACGATCTTACGCGTGCGATTGTTGGAGCAGCTTGAGAGGTTTCTTATTTAAGTCAGGAGGTGAAGGGCATGGTACAGGGGATGAAGGGAATTAGGTTCGAGAACGACTGGACTTCTGAACAACTTGAAAAAGCGATTAGGAGACTCCACAACGTTGTAACGATACCCGTGGACGCCCAGATCAAGGGCGACCACATCGTCCTCAACTTTGAGGAGGCTAAAAGGATCCTCGAGGGCGCCGAGAGGATCGTGCTCATGGACTGCACGTGCAGGGTGCAGAGGGGCAACTGCGAGGCGCCCGTTCACACTTGTCTGAGGCTCGACGAGAGGGCACGGCAGGCCCTCGAGCTTGATGAACTTAAGGCTCTGAACCCGAGAGAAGTCACTGTCCAGGAGGCCCTGAAGACCCTTGAGGAGTCTCACAGAAGCGGGCTCGTGCACATGGCGATAGCCGTGGACCAGAGCGAGGTGAACGAGGTGTGTAGCTGCTGCGAATGCTGCTGCATAGCCCTGTCGGCGGCACTCCGATTCGGCCTGGCCCCCAAGATGTTGACCTCAAAGACAGTGTCCTCCACAGACGATTCGAGGTGTATTGTCTGCGGAGCCTGCATTGAGAGGTGTCGATTCGACGCCAGAGAAATAGTCGGCGGCTCCTTGATCACGCACTCGGGCAAATGCATGGGCTGTGGGCTATGCGTCTCAACCTGCCCTGCTCAGGCGATTAAACTGATTTCTAAAAGTTCTACACAACAGATCGCTGTTTGAGGACATGAATCGGTGCGCCCATTAGCCGAGCCTTTGATTATCCCCTTGGGGGGCGCCGGGCCATAACCGGAGGCCGATCGTCGTGGCAGCGTGAACGCCCGATGAGGAATGTTTTTAGGCTTCTGCCGATGGTTTGAAGTTGGAATGGTGAGGGGAATGCGCCCCCATTGCATTGGGACGTACGGCCTCGAGGAGGACTGCGAGGGCTGCGGATGGCGGGAGGAGTGCCAGAGTGCGACGGAGGGCATAGAGTCTGCCGTCACCAGGAAGGGGACCCACGTCCGCATCACAGGCAAGTACAAGGAGAAGAAGTACAAGCCCAAGAAGATACCATAGCTCAGACCATCTTTCTCAGTTATCTGACAGACCGAGTATAACCCCTTTACATCACCACTCAGCCCGCACACAGGGGAGGATTAGGATAAAATCTTAAACCGCACGCATGTGATTATCGGCATATCATTGAAGACGGCTCGGTCATAGTGCAAGCGAAAAACTACCCTCTTACATCAATTTTCATGGGCTCCATCAGATGAAGTAGCTAAAAATCATCGATGTGGTGTAAAAGAGCATCGCTATGTGGAATAACGGCAGGGCCTTGAGCCAGGCTGCTGGGCTTTTCCCCCTCCTTATCATCACGTTTGCCATTAGGAGGAGCACGATGCCGACCGCTATGCCGTATTTCGCTATCCCCTCAACGACGCCGATGAAGAGGGCGGCCCCAACGACGTGAAGAAAGGTGAACGCCAGAACCCAGATCTTCGTCCCCCTTGTCCCATATAGGATCGGGATAGTCTTCAGGCCTCTCGCCTCGTCGTTGACCACGTCGATTATGTCGTTGGCGCCGAGGTGCGCCTGGGCGAAGGGGTAGAAGAACAGGAAGTAGAGGAGAGCTGCGGCGTCGGGCGAACCGTTGACAAGATAGCCGGCGACGGGGAAGAGGGAGAAGTCGGTCCTCCCGACGAGCTGGGCCAGGGGGAGCCCCTGCCTCCTCTTCCTGACCTGGTAGAAGTACTCGGCTGCGTAGCAGTAGGCCATGATGCCGAGCAGGTAGGCCGAGTTGGGATATGGAAGGGTGAGGATGAGGGCGGCGGCCGAGGACGCCAGGGCGAGGAAGAGGAACAGCGCGCGGTCCGGCGATATCTCCCCCGAGGGTATGGGCCTCTTGCCGAAGAGCCTCCAGTACCTGGTGAGCTTGTCGTGCTCCACGTCTCTCCTGTCGAGCTCCCTGTCGACGTAGTCGTTCAGAACGAAGCCCGCCTCGAAGCCGAGGAGCCCTATGAGCGCCGCCTTGCCCACTAGTGGCCAGGAGAAACCCCCATACCGGGGGAAGCTGAGGAAGAGCCCGGAGCAGAATAGGAGGGGCCAGACGAAGAAGAACTGCAGCCTCGTCAGGTCGACATAGGCCTTCAGGGAGTCCAAGGGACCGGACATGGGATTCGCACCTGAACCGTTTATTAAATAGTTACCTTTAAGGCATTAATCCCAATGCTCGGTGTTGGCTCTTGGGCGGCTCGGCGAGTATCAATGTCTACCTGAGGATCATCCGCCCTCACATAGTTGCCGGCGGCTTCCTAGGCTACTCCCTGGGGGCGCTCCTGGCCCTCATCTGGGGAGGCGCATTCAGCCCCTCAGCCTTCGCCCTCGGCTACGCAATCGTCTTCTTCGGAGACCTCTCCACGCACTTCAGCAACGACCATTTCGACTTGGAGCTCGACAGGGACGCCCCGAACAAGACCTTTGGGGGCAGAAACGTCCTCGTAGATCACCCGGAGGCGAGGCGCCTGGTTAAGGTTCTGGCCCTGACCTTCTCAGCGATATCGGTGTCGTTGGCCTTCTCGATGGTCAACCTGCTCGGCCACCCTCCGATACTGCTCGCCCTGGTGGCGTCCACGAACGTCCTGGGCTGGCTCTACTCGGCCCCGCCAGTTCGGCTCAACGCACGCTGCCTCGGGGAGGCGACCATAGCCTTTGGGACGGGGTTGGCCATTCCCGCGGTCGGCTATATTGTGACCTCCGGGCTGGTCGACCAACCCTTCCTCGCCTTCTCGGCGCCGTTGGTGCTGTACGGCCTCGTCCTGGGCTTGAGCCTGGAGATGCCGGACCTCGAAGTCGACCGCGACGGCGGCAAGAGGAACCTGGTGGTTCTGTTGGGCAGGCGCTCCGTTGCCCTCCTGATCTTTCTCACGTCGGTTGCGGCCACGGCCCTCTTCGCCCTATATTCTGCGGCGGACTTCGGTAGATTTTGGGCGCTCCCCGTTTTATCGGCGGCTCCCCTCATCGCCAGCTCGATGGGCTTGATGATGTGCCCCCGCGACCATGCGGATGCCGATCGCTTGAGCGCTATGAACATCTCCGCCCTCTTCATCTTCCTCGTCGCCCTCGACGGCTTCTTGCTCATAGGACTATGATGGGGCCTCATCCCAGTTATGCGGGAGCCGCCAGTGGACGATAGAAATTATGAATCGAACAACCTCCTCTTCGCTGATTTACTAATAGACCTTGGCATCTTCGCCCATTCTCCTCATCCTTGTTCAAGCCCTCCGCCGCGGGGGCTTCTCCGTCCTAGATGGCGCTTATTTCCTTGATGGTTCTCTCCACTATCTCGATTATCCTCGGGAGGCTATCGCACATCTTTGTCAGGAAGGCCCTCAGACTCACGGCCTTCTCTGCCTCCTTCCCTTTCAGCGATTCAACCATCCTGAGCACGCCGGAGAGCCTCCCGTACACGTTCCTGGCGTCAAGGAGCCACTTTGCCAGCCCGCTCACCATCAGGTCCTGGGGCTTGATCTCAACCCGGTATCGGCGCAGACGGCTGCCCGGGGTGCCTGTCTTCTTCCCGGTGCCCAAGGCGACAAGGGTGTTGAGGGCCCGGCTGATGGTTGGCAGGCTGTAACCTGTCTCCTCGGCGATCTCGTTTTGGGATAGGGGCCGCGCCTCAACCATCAGCGTGAACAGGACCCTCCCCACGATTCTGTTGAACCCCCTGCCCTCCGCCATGTCCTCCCATACTGAGGCTATCTCGCCCTCCATCTCCTCAAGGCTCGTCATACGATACTTCGTTGGGGAATCCTTATATAACAATTTTCATATTTATGAAATATAAGAAAATTGGTGTTCAAATTGCCGCGAGCATTATGGGAGGACCTCGGGACCGCCAGAAGGGTGATGGTTTACCCCTACGATTTCATGATGGGGGAGGCCGCCTCAAGGGGCATTAGGGAGGTCGTCAGGTATTATGCGGTGCTGAGCCTGTTCCTCGCCGTCCTGACGCCCCTCGTAAACATCGCCGGCTTCCCATCGGACGTGGTCCACGCCTCCACGAACGCCCAGATGGGGGCCTACCATTACGCTCCTAAGATGGAGCAGATCACCGGAGTCTCGCGCCACGTGTGGACCGGGCTCCTGACGTTCCTCCTCATGCTGGTGAAGCTCCCCCTCTTCGTGGCGTTCCTCCACGTCTTCTCGAAGCTTTTGGGAGGGAATGGCGATCTCGGGGCCAGCCTAAGGTTGGTGGTCTACCCGGGCACGCCGGCGATGCTCCTCGGGTGGGTCCCCTTCTCCGACTTCATATTCGGCCTCTGGGTCGGCTTCCTCTACGTGCCGGCCCTCCGCTACCTCCACGGCATCCAGTGGGGGAAGGCGGTCGCCTTCGTGACCTTCCTGATGGGGCTACAGATTCTGTACGTGGTACTGACCGGGGGCGGATGGCTCATAGAACCCTAAACAACCATCACTCTCCAACGAGCTCCTGAAAGACCCTGGACTCGTCGTCCACCTTTCTCACCCTTATCAGGTTCACCCCCTCCTCCTCTCCGTGGCCGTGGTGGGTAACAAGGAGCACCTGCCCTATCTCCCTGCTGCTCCTGGCGACGTACTCGAGGAGCTGGGGGACGTTTTCCGAGTCGACGGCGTCCGTCGGCTCGTCGAGGATGAGGAGGTGGGGGAAGCCCATCACCCTGAGGAGGGCGAGGCGCTCGGCGAGGGCGAATAGGCTCTGGTGGCCCCCTCCGGCGAGCCAGGCCTGCAGCATGCGGCTGCCCCCGATCGGCTGGACCTCAAGGGCGTACCGCTCCCTGTCGATGTGGCAGGCGGAGTAGGCCTGCTGGTCCGTGAGGCGCCTGAAGTAGTTGTACGTCTGGTACTCCAGAAGCCTCAGAGTGTTCTCCCTCAGCCTCTGCTCGTACTCACCATAACGCTTTTGGATGGCCTCTACGGCCCTGATCTTGGCCTCGTACTCCAGAACCCTTTCCAAGAGGCCTTTGGACTCCTCTAGGACCCCCCTGTGGGTTCCCAGGCGGCCCTCGACCTCCTTCTCCTGCACCTCGGCGTCCCGGAGCCTGTCCTCCCTCGACCTGACCTCCCCCTGCAACACCGAGAGCTCGCCCCGCACTGCCGGTAGTCGTTCGTCGACGCTCGCCCTCGCGTCCTCCAGCGACGCAAACGCGGCCGCCATCTCGCTCTCCGCCCTCTGGAGCAGCCCCCCGGCCTCCCTCTCGAGCCTCGAGGCGAGCCCGGCTCCCTGCCTCTCGATCTCCCCGATGGCCCTCTTTAGCTCCCCTATTCGGCGCTCCTGCTCGACGAACCTGGTGACGGCCCTATCCGCCTCGACCCACCTGTCGTGGGCCAACCTGACCTGGTCTCTGATGACCTTTATCTCCCTCTCTAGGTCAGCGAGGCTCTTCCTCTTACCCTCCAGCTCCCCCTTCCATCGGCTCATGTCCTCTTTGAGCAGCTCGAAGTCTATCTTCTGGCCGCACTTTGGGCAGACGGTGAGCCCCTGCTCGCTGAGCTCGGCGTGCTCCCTTATCTGGTGGTCCAGCCTGGCCACTGTACCGTCTAGCTCCCTCCTCTCCCCGCCCAGCTCCTCGTCGACGAGCCTCTGGAGCCTCTCCTCTGTCGCCTGCGCCGCCCTCCGATCGGCCTGCAGCTGCTCCCGTCTCTCCTCGGGCCTCTCACCTATGTCCTCGTACAACCCCTCGAGGTCCCGCTCCCTCTCCTCCCGTCGACCCCTGAGAACTTCGAGCTCCGTCCGGACCCTCTCGAGGCGCCTGAACTCCTCAGATAGGCCCTCCATGACCTCGACCTGGCTGAGCGCAGCGGAGAGCCTGTCCCTCAGCTCGTCGAGGCCCTCGGAGAGCTCCCCTTTCCTTTTAGAGACTTCCTCAAGCTGCCGTTCCGCCTCGGCGATGGCCCTCTCGGCGTTCCTTATCCTCTCCTCGAGGGCGCCCTTCTCCCCTAGCCTCCCCCTGGTCTCCAGCGCCCGCCTAACCTCCCTGAACTGCTCCCGGATCTCAGCCGGGGTTGTCAGGCCGAGGATGGCGTCCATCCTTCCCCTCGGCGGGTTGAGGATCTCCACGAACTCCTTCTGCTTCGCGTAGACGACGTTGAAGAAGGTGTTCCTCCCGACGCCGAGGAGCTCCCTGAGCTTCGCCTGGATCTCCCTCTCCCGGGTGTAAGGGTGCTCCTCGCCCTCGACCTTCAGGACCGACTCCGACGTCCTGAATCCCCCGTCCTTGGCGAGTCCCCCCTCCCTGTGGATCGTCACCCTCTGGTCCGTGAACGGGCTGTGGAGGGCTAGGGTCACGTCGACCTCCCCGCCGCCGAGGGGCACGAGGTCCTGCTTGTCAAGGCCCGGGACCTCGCCGAAGAGGCCGAAGAGGATGGCCTCCAGCAGAGTCGTCTTCCCGGAGGCGTTCCGCCCCGAGATCTTGTTCACCCCCTGGGTGAACCTGACGGCCTGCCTGCTCCTGTACGACTTGAAGCCCCTCAGGGTGAGCTCCTCTATCAAGCCCCCTCCCCCCCGAACCGGCGGGCCTCGAACCGCCGGACCCACTCCTCGACGAGGGCGGCCCTCTGGCTCGGCGTCAGCAGCCCCGTCTGGAGGCTCGCCTCCTCCTCGAGGGTGTCCCTCACCCTCCCGTGCATCTCGCGGATCTCCTCTGCGAACCCGCCGAAGACCGAGAAGAACTCGGCGACGTCCACCATCTCCCTCTCCGGGGGGCCGGAAGTTAGCGGCGCCTCCAGCCCCAGGGTGTCCACGTCGACCCAAAGGAGGAGTGGATCGGAGCCGACGAGCTCGTCCACCCACCTCAGGTCGACGTCGCCTGGGAAGCCTTCCCTGAGCCTTCCGCTGACCCTCACCATGAGGTACCCCGGCTTCCCCCTCTTCTCGAGCTCCGCCCTGAAGCCCTCTACCGCCTCCTTGATCCTGTCCCCATACCAGTCGGGGGACTCCCTATCCTCCGTCTTCACCTCGGCCTGCCTCATGACGTGCATCGGCTCTATGGGGACCCACCTGAATTCGGGGGGCCCTTCCGCTCCCGCCTCGACGATGTAGAACCCCTTCTCCGGGTTCTCTGCGAAGTCGTACATCTCCAGGCTGCCCGGGGTGAGGACCCAGCCGCCGTTCGGGAGCCTCCTGGGAGGGCACCGCCTGTGGAAGTGGCCGGCGAAGACGAAGGCTGGGTCGACAGAGGCGAGCTGGTCGAGGGTGAGGGAGCTGTCGTAGGGGGGGACCTGGTTGTAGCCGGAGACAAAGCCGTGGAGCATCAGGACCCTAAGCCCCTTCGAGCCCTCAAAGGCCGGCCTCGCCAGCCTCTCGAACGCCCTGTCGACCTGGTCGTAGTAGTTCAGGCCGACGACGTGGAGGACTCCGTCGCTGTAGGCGATCCCCTCGTCCCCGAAGGCATGGAGGTACCTGGCGAGGGGGTGCTTTATGTAGTCGAGGGTGTCGGACTGGGGGCGGCCGTCGTGATTTCCCCTGACTAGGAGGATCTTCACCCGCTTCCCGTGGCGCTCCTCCGTCTCCCTCGCGAGCCTGTAGAGCTCGTCGTGGGCGAACTGGACCATGTCGGGGCGGAGGGTCCTCCTCTCGAAGAGGTCCCCACAGAAGAAGACGTAGTCAACGCCGGCCTCCACGATCTCGTCCACGGCCTTCGTGAACGCCCTTGAGAACGCCCTACGCCTGTGCTCGGCTATGGCGAGGGGGATGCTCCGGCCGATATGGGCGTCTGCGAGGACGGCGAACCTCATGACGGACACCAATCAGCGTTATATCTCATCTCTTCGCGGACATCCTTTTTCTCTTTCGGTTTAATCTTCTTAATGTAAGTTTTTAATAACCATTACATGTGATTTGGAGGGCGAAGGGGACATGAACATCCAACCGACCTGATCAAGCATAGACCAAGGAGTTAATTTTCGGACATTGTTGTGAAGGCATCGTGCGCGAAACCGGTTTAGGGAGTTGTGTCGTGGAATTTCTGCACCTCGATGACGTACCCCTCGGGGTCCTCGAGGAGGAATAACCTGAGGTTAAGCTTCTCGTTGTCGTGGGGCTCGCTGAGGGTCTCGACGCCATGCCTTCTTAGGTGCTCATACCATGCGTCGGGGTCGTCCACGACAACCGTGAGCATCACTGGCTTGGTCGGGCTGGGCTTGTGGTAGCCAACGTTGCCGTCAACGCATCCGATGAACGCGTTCTCAGCGACCTCAAATACCTTGGCCCAGCCCTGATCCCTCGTTAGCTTGAAGCCCATCACTTCGCCGTAGAACTCGGCGGCCCTTTCCAGGTCCCTGTAGTAGCAGAAGGTTATCAGCCCGTTCGTTCCGGGGTTCTTCAAAATGCACACCAAAACCCATGGGGCTACAGTGCTTAAGTCGTTTCGCATGCTGGAAAGTTGCAGGTTTCAATCCGTCTCAGCTTGAGAGGACAGGTTTCTTGGCCGTGAATGCTTATTCAAGCGCGGGGGTGATAATCCGCGCGCAGGATGAGCACCCGTGTCGTCATTTAACTTCTCTTTTTTCAGCCATTGATCTGAGCGTTTCCGCGTCAAAATAATTTTCAGGGTAAACCTTGTTATTTTTAAAATCGATTTCCCTGTTGGCGATTTTTTTCTTTTGTCTTTGGAACCTTGAGCACATTATTTGATCGTTGATGTTCACTATCCTTGATTCCTTGACCTCGCATCTGTACTTTTTTCTGCCGTCCTCGAAGCTCCCTCTCAAGAAGGCGCATTTTAAGCACGAAACCGGATTCATCTGCGTGTGGATTTTCGGTGTTTCTCATCGATATTAACCGTTATGGGCTTGGGGAATTGATGATGCGTAGGTGATTGGCCTCCATATGCGTACTTCCCCTTGCACCCGGGCTTCCACTTCGACGTCTTCTCGTCGTTCTCCATGTTGCAGACTACGTCTTTAACCATTTTTCCCCCATATTTTCCCTGACAAAAAATGCATTTTTTTGCAGCGATGAGTCTAAAAGATAGTTTCCCCATGACGCTTTGTATGTCATCGACGAGGAAAGGCCTAAGGCTTGTCATTTTCGATATGGCGGGGACCACCGTCGACGACGAGATCGATGGCACGCCCCTGGTCCTGAAGAGCTATGACGACGCCTTCAGGAAGCACGGGATTATAGTACCGATGGACGTGCTGAACGAGCAGCGGGGGAAGGACAAACGAACCGTCATCGAGAAGTTCGGAGGCGAGAAAGCCGATGAGATCTACTCTTACTTCACTGGAGTCCTGCTCGAAAACATCGGCAACGTGAGAGAGATCGAAGGGGCCAGCGAGACATTCGGCTTCCTAAAAGAGCATGGGGTCCTGGTTGCCCTGAACACCGGGTTCCAGAGGGAGGTGGCAGAGGGAATAATGGATCACCTCGGCTGGCAGAAGTCGGGGT
Organism: uncultured Candidatus Bathyarchaeia archaeon; assembly: GCA_964587735.1. GTDB lineage: Archaea > Thermoproteota > Bathyarchaeia > TCS64 > TCS64 > CAZPMB01. Next base: position 10,773 of record CAZPMB010000023.1, read on the forward strand.
TGATAGATTCGTGGATCTGCTCCGAGACGGTCGGAAAGAGCAGGCCCGATCCCGCAATGATTCGATCATTGATGCGTCGTTTCCGCATTAGTGACCCCTCATCCGTCATCAAGGTCGATGACACGGCAGCCGGCATCGAAGAGGGCCTGAACGCGGGGGTGATAACCCTGGGCGTTCTCACCGGCACCCAGAGCAGGGAAAGGCTCCTGGACGCTGGGGCCCTCGATGTCCTGGATTCTGTCAGAGAGCTGCCATCGTACCTGAAAGAGAGGAACTATCTGTAAGTTGAACTGACCATTCAGTCCGGCGGGATGGGTATGGGGAAGGGCTGCGCGCGCTTGCACAAAGGATTTACTAACGAGACATAGAGATCCAACCTGAAGGAGCCATCAAAATGAATCTGGAAGGGTGTTACTTCCGAGCATTGTGGTAGAACCTACTTCGGAGAGTATCTGTTGCGCGCGTGAAATCCCTAAATAAATTAAGGTTTTTTTCAATAAACGTAAATACCTAGTTTAATAACAAAATATTTTGAGTTATTTCTTTCATTAAATGGTAAATGGAGGAAAGTGAGGGGTTGTTTCAACGTAGGAGGTCCCTGACACGGGTTCAGGTAATTGCGATAATTGTCATGTGTAGTCTTCACATGAGTGGAAGTATACCTCCTAGAGCTGATAGCGGACGTGGGTGTAGAGTATTTACGGAGGGGGAATTCTAAAATGCCGATGGCGAACGTCAATGGAATAAACATAAATTACAGGGTTGAGGGACAAGGAGAACCCCTGATTATGATCAGTGGATCAGGCTTAGATCTGAGTAGCTGGAGGTCTCAAACAGCATCATTCAGGAAATATTACCGCATAATCACATTCGATTACAGAGGCGTCGGTAAGTCTGACAAGCCAGCTGGACCCTACACCATCAAAATGATGGCGGACGATGTACTCGGCTTAATGGATCACTTAGGCATCGAGAAGGCTCATGTCTTCGGCGTGTCGATGGGGGGGATGATCGCCCAGGAGCTTGCGATTAATCACCCTGAGAGGGTTGATAAGCTGGTTCTGGGGTGTACATACGCCCGTAGGGATGGGACGAGCGGGTTTACCTCGGAGATTAATAAGGCACTGGAGGCTTACGAGAGATCTTCACGCGATAAGGCGAGTCAGCGAAGGCTAGCTTACGCTTTCATGGATTCTGTATTCAATAAGTGGTCTTACAGAGCCTTCCTTCCGTTGATAAAGATCGCGATTAGGTTCTCTGCGATAAGAGGTTCGGCTGGGCAGTCTGATGCGTTGTTGGCGCATGATGCGGCTGACAGGCTAGGGATGATCAAGGCTTCAACGTTGGTCATCACTGGGACTGAAGATAGATTGGTTAATCCGGTTTCATCTGAGGTGATTGCGAGCCTTGTGCCGAGGGCCAGGCTGGTCAAGGTGATAGGCGGGGGACATAGTTTCTATATGGAGATGCGTGATGAATTCAACAGGGAAGTTCTGGATTTCCTGAGAAATTAGTTGAGAATGATCTTTGAAAATCATACTAGAGCAACGCGCTCATCTTATGTGTGCGGTGCTGTGTGGTGTTGTGTTGTAGCGTGAGAATGTGTATATGAATAAGTGAGTATGTTTATGTATGTATGAAAATTGATATTTGTGTTTGAGGGATAAAATATATACACATATCAGGGTATTAAAACTGTTATAGCGAGATGTTGCGATGGATAAATTTAATGTCAATGATAGGAATGCGCGCGCCTTTTATCTGTTGTTGGAACTGTCCAAATATGATGACAATTATGACATTCTAGGGTCATAATATTATTCTTAATAACACCTCCATACACATCAGAGCGCCCGCAAAGTGGACACACATAAGACTGCATTGTTTCTTGTATCCTTTTCAATCGATTTATACGCCGTTTCTGTACTACGTTCCTCACTACATTTAGTACCAAATTTAGTAATAGCTTACGCGCTAAAATCGCTACAAAGATGATTACAACAATAATAGTATAGAAATAGTCAAAAACCATTTTTATTGCATCTCAACTTCAATAATTTTTATCTAAAGTTACTCTTAAAAGAGTTACGTTAAATAGGTGGCCAATTGGGTTTTTGGGATAAAATATTATAATGTTTAGACTTAAATTAGCTTCAGAGATAACTTTATGTTTTTTTGGCGTTTCGATTTGAAGTGAGGTGATTGGATGGGAAAGATGACTAAGAGTATTGAAATTGAAGCATCTCCTGAAAAGGTCTTTGCCTTCGTAATCGATATGAAAAAGATGAATGATGCGTTGAAAGAATGGGCTGTGGGCAACTGGACCTCTGAGGGGCCGATTAGCCTCGGTTCAACTGCGCATTATGCGGGTACGAAACAACGTTTCAACAAAGGAGAAGAGTGGAATGCGATAGTAACCGAATTTACAAAAGACAAGAGTTTGACAATGTCTCTTAAAGGAGCAAACGAGCATTCAAACGACCAAACAAACTATTACATGTTTGAACCCACGACCAAGGGAGCCAAAGTGACATTTATTATGGAGTATAAAACGCCATCTTCTATTCTAGGAAAATTCATTGATGCCTTAGTGGCAAGAGAAGGCACTAAGATGATGGAGACTTTAAAGAGGGCTGTTGAGGGGTAATTTTTCGTATAAGAATTTGGTTTAAGATTTCTGAAACCGCTCTTTGAATACTTTTTTCAACAATTCTCCTTTTTCTCTCAAATCCATATTTACATCAGGCACAGTCCCCACCTCTTGGCCCCGCTACATCTTTTATCAAGGCCAATACAGTCATCAAATAGTACGCCCCCCGTATCTTCTCAAGGTCATTTGAAATAGCGCACGAAGTACGCCCTGTTTAATCATGTTCAGACCCCGTTTTTTGTGTGTGGATAAGATTTTCCCCCAAACCCAAGCCCCACTTCACGGCGATGCTCGCCACGGCATACGCAGCCATCCTCTGTCAGCAGGCGGTTCATGCTTGCTTTGTAGACTTCCATGCGTACCAGACAATCGATGCTGAAGCCACAATGTGTGAGATATACAGCAGTATCACGTAAGCGGGTTGCGCTGGTGACCCAAACCAATCAAAGAGGCAAATACCAGTATAGACTATGCCAAAAACCACATTTGCCCAGCGATTCATCGAGTCCTTCAGAGTTAGGGACAGAAAAGCCATCGCTAACGGAACCAACATCATAATTGTTGTAAACAGCATCAGTTCGGGTGTTAGTTGCATGCCGAACAGTTCTCCCTCCATTATTTGCTCTATTCCACTTGGCTCAAAGAGCAGGAACATCATTTGAATCAAAAATGACACTATCCAAACAAACCACAGCACTGAAATCTTTATCTTCCAATCTTCCAGAGTTTGCACCTCCCTCAAATTAAGACGCAAAAGCCGTATTTTTTGACTTAGCTTAAATCACTTGTGACGAAATAGCTGTGTGCGCTAAAATTCAATACAAAAAGGGATGTTTGAAGAGTTCTCTATTCTTATTTGTTTTCAGCTTCTATGCCAAGCAAGTGCTTAGCCACCACAATGTGCATACTTGTAATTATAGCTACACACAAAGCAATGATTGTCAGCAGAAACCAAGACATCGGCTCCAAACCAAGGGTGATGTTCAATGCATCGCTAATGATTCCCAAAGCAACGAATGGAAAGCTAAGAAGCTGACAAACGCCACCAGCCCTCGCACAAAGTCTGATCTCAGCTATTACGAGCTCACGGTTCTTGAACGGTTCATCTACAAAGGCATCGCTTTTCATTTTATAACCTCAAAAAATTATCTCTTGTTAATATTAATAATTTAAAAAAATCCCATAATTATCAGAGGGTTCGAAACCATGTACTCGAATTTGCATTTATATCGTTCCTTTGTCTGTTAGTCTCTTCATCTCATCTTCCGTGATGGCCAGGAGCCCGCCAAAGACCTCGGCGTTGTGTTCTCCGACTCTGGGCGCAGGCCTGCGCAGGTCCCCGTTCGTCTCCGAGAGCTTGAACGGGAATCCGGGCAGGCTCGCCTTCCCGTAGAGCGGTGTGTCGACCTCGACGAAAAGCCCTCGCGCCCGCAGGTGCTCGTTGGCGAGGACGTCGTCGATGTCGGAGACGGGGGCTGCGGGGACCCCCGCTTTATCCATCATGTCGACGACCTCCTCAACGGTCCTCCCCGCGACCCAGTCGGC
>CAZPMB010000023.1:15067-24194 GCA_964587735.1 uncultured Candidatus Bathyarchaeia archaeon
TCGTAGCCTATGCCCAGGTCCTCCATCGTCCCCGGGCTGAAGTTCTCGACGAGGACATCCGAGACGGCGACCAGCCTCCTCAGGATCTCTGCCCCCTCTGGGTCCTTGAGGTTGAGAGTCACCCCCTTCTTCCCCCGGCCGAGGAAGGCGACGTACGGGTTCATGTCCCCCCTTGTCGGGGGATACTTCCTTCCGAGCTCTCCCCCGGGACGCTCAACCTTGATTACCTCAGCGCCCAACCCCGCAAGCAGCATGGTGCATATCGGCCCGGCCTGAACCTGGGTGAGGTCAAGAACCCTTATTCCACCGAGGGCCGTCAAGGGATAACACATCCCCACTAGATACGGAGACCTGCTTATCACGTTAGTGTCAGCCTGTTGCGAGGCTAGCCGGTCGCACGCAACAACTTGTCCGGCACGACCCTTTCAACCATTTCGATGAATCTGCTGTAGGTTTCTTCGTTATAAAATACATAATTATACTTATCCTTTTTAGTGGAGATTATAGTCCCCCAAGTTTCGACAATTTTTCCTTTACCCATAGTCACTTTTACAATCTCTGAATAAGGTATGATGGAGTTATCTTTGTCAGATTTTAGAACCTCGTCAAGGCTCATGCCGGTTAGGTCCTTTAGCTTTCTACTGGTTAAATTAGAGTAGAGGTTACCCAGCGGGCCAAGAAAGCCCTCAGCTAATACCGTCTTGATGCCCGTAAGCTTGACAACCAATAGCCTATCTGTGGTGAAAAATAAGGCGTATTTCCCCATTTTGCGCGCGAGTGGATTCAATCGGAATCTAGCGCCCTCTGTAGGCGCTATGCCCAACAATTCTTCATCCATTATCGTTACCGAATATTCTACTTTGTTCAATGAGTATATAGGTGCGCACGTCGGCATGAGTTCGTCGCAGCCACTGTCCGTACAGGCACGGGGTTGAGAAAGTGATTGCACGTAGACGAGCTTATAAAACAGGCTTCGTTGAGAGGCTTAAGACGCTTAGGAAGGTTCTGGGAGGTGATACTCAATATTCTCCAAGTCATGTCCAGCCTTCCTCGCTGGAGTGGAACTGCGGATAAGGCTACGCCTCGCATGCATCCTCCAAATTACTTATCTCTGATACAGTTAGAAGGGTAACGGGGACGACATGAAGGGAAGATACAGGGTTCACGAGTTCCGGATTCGGATGTCGAGGGATCAGAAGAGGTTTGAGGACTTCCTCAACGGCCTCGAGGGCGAAGTTGTCTCGATAGTTCCGAGCGTGGTTCCCAGATGGACCTTAGGAGGCATGGGTGCGGGGGTCAACTTCGTCTACGTCGTCGAGAAGACTGGATAGAGTGCAATACACATACACCTAGGAAAATCTGAGACCCAGATAGGCAGGGGAAAAAGATTAAAAGTTAAAGGATGCTATGCGTTCTGGCTTCACCGTTATTTTCAGGTTCATTCCCTTTCCGACGAATTCGGCGAAGCCCTCGGCTTCTTCTCTTGGAACATATTTCTCGGCTATTGAGACGACAGTTGGGACGAGATCGCTTTTATCCAGCCTAGCCTCACCGTAGATTAAGACTCCCCTGGTCGGCGGCCCCTCTACATCGATCAGGATCGTGACATTCCTATTGCGTTTGACGTTTCTGGCTTTACAGCTGCGGCTTGGCGTTACAATAACAATTTTTCCGTTCTCGTATTTGAACCAAACAGGAGCAGCGTGTATGGTCCCGTCATCGTTGAGGCTGCAGAGCCTCGCAATTCTGGCCTCTCTGAGAAATGGTTCAATTTCCTCTTCTGTTAGACGCCTCCCTCCCCATATGGACAAAACGTCATTTTCCCGCATCTAACCACCTTCATGAACAGCGTATGTTCACAGCGTAATAAAATTAATACCTAAAACCAAACCTTTCTCAATCGTGCAGGCGAATTAAATAATTACTAGATTGTACCAATAATATTAAATTCCTTACTCTTTTCTGATAATATAAATGCATGTGTGGGTAATTTTCATTACATCCACCCGATTAGAAAATGATAGTGCCCTTAAGAGATAAAAATAAGGGGATTCGACTTTCTCCGGTTTTAAGTCTTCTCCAGATAGCATATGTTGTTTACTACAGATACTTTTACGTTTCTAAGGTTTCTCGCCTCTATCCTCTTGTTCAACTGTGTCCTGAGATAGTTTGCATCTTTGCCCTCCATGGAGACTTCGACTAGTTTAGCAGCTCTATCAATGAACCTGTCCAGAACAGGATCGTATTTACTTCCCTTCCTGTAGTGTCTAGAAGGTTTCTCAGTGATTGGCTTCAGATCAAATTTAACTTCACTCATGACAGTTATACGTTGTACATTCACTTTTTAAAACTTTAGGATAATTATCTTTTTAGCCATTTCACATTCATATGAATAAAATAAATTGTAGTTTTCATACATGTACTGAAGGGAATATTTCTGCTAATTTCTTGGTTATCGTCTCGACGACATGCTGAGCGAACTGCTCCTTGTTCATCTTAGGGTAGTAGATCCTGTGATAGCCACCCTTACCTGATTTCTCCTCGTATTCTAGGACGCCCTCCTCCACCATATCGTCAAGGAAAAAGATCGCCGACGCCCTTGACTTGCTGTCTGGATGATCTTTCAGGAACTCGTAAAGCCTGACCAGAGGTCATCCCGACCCTGTCGCCTTCATTTATCTTCCAGAGGTGCTCCATAAGCGCTGCCTGATAAGGTCTGAAGAGGGTTAGAAGCCCCTTCTCAGATGTGTCGAATTTCATAATCCCACCTGAAATGTTCTCATCATTATAAAAATTTGTTCCATCTTCCCCGAACGTGCCACGCTAATCTTTAATACTTAAAAATCTCTAAAGATTCAACGTGTGTTCCGAACGCGTATACGTAATATGACTTGACTAAGGATGACCCGTTTCTCAGGCTTTTTTTAGCTATTTATCAAGTTCGCCCGTGGGTAATAGGAGTTTGAAGTGCCCTGCGCGTGTAACTACGCTTATATTAAAGAATCCAGAGTGCATTAGTGATTGAAGAGTTCTTACTAATAAGGCTGCACTGGGGATTTGATCTCTTCTATCCAAATCGGAAATTAGGCTGAGGATAGATATGCGTGCTTCATCCTTGACAGAAAGCGGCGGAGAAAGCAAGATGATGAAGGACCAGGAGGCCACGAGGTGCCCGGAGTGCGGAAACGTGAAACTGATCCGCGACTTTGAGGCAGGGGAGCTTGTCTGTGAGCTGTGTGGTTTTGTTGTGTCTTCCACCGTCCTGGACTACGGACCCGAGCGGAGGGCCTTTGACTTGGAGCAGGTAGAGGAGCGGACGCGTGTCGGGGCGCCGATGACCTGGGCCATCCACGACAAGGGGCTCTCCACAAACATCGACTGGAGCGGCCTCGACAGCTACGGGCGGCGCTTGAACCCTGACCAGAGGGCCCAGATGTACCGCCTCAGGAAGTGGAACCGGAGGTCAAAGATCACAGGGACCAGCGAAAGGAGCCTCGCGTTCGCCCTCTCCGAGATGACGAAGGTCACTTACAAACTCGGTCTCCCGAGGAACGTCCTGGAGACCGCGTCACTCATCTATCGCAGAGCCGTAAAAGAGCGCCTGATCAGGGGGAGATCCATTCAGGGGGTGGCTACCGCCTCCGTATACATGGCGTGTCGCCAGTGCGGCGTCATCCGCTCCCTCGAGGAGGTCGGGAGGGTGGCTCACCTCTCGAAGAAGGAGAGCGGCAGGAACTACAGGTTCCTCATCAAGAGGATGGACACCAGGGTTCCGTCCATTGACCCCTGCAATTACGTCTCCAAGTTCATGAGCCAACTAGAACTCTCGGGTAACACTGAGGTCATGGCGATGAAGATCCTGGATCAGGCCTTCGCACTCAGGTTGACGGGCGGACGGGGGCCGGCTGGCATCGCCGCCGCGGTGACGTACATCGCGTGCGTTCTGACCGGTGAACAGAGGACGCAGGGCGAGATCGCTAAAGAAGCGTGCGTAACGGAGGTCACCATCCGGAATCGGTATAAAGAGTTGACCATGAGGTTCAACTTTGAGATTAAGTTATAAAAAGTAGGGTTCGCGCGCGCACGAACTCCGCCTTTTAAATTGCTTGTGCATGCGTCTACTTCATCTAACTTAAGACTTAATATTCATCCGAATTGACGCATTGAAATGTCTATTGAAAACGTTGTTTACATAGGGAGTAAACCTGTCATGAACTACTGCCTAGCTGTCCTTACCTCGCTAAAGGACGAAGGGAGCAGCGTTATGTTGAAAGCAAGAGGTCGTGCAATAAGCACCGCCGTAGATGTGGCTGAGATAACGAAGAACAGGTTTAAGGAAAATCTCACAGTTGAGAATATAGATATTGGAACTGAAGAGCTTGAATCTCCAGAGGGACGGATGAGAAACGTTAGCACGATAACGATCGTTCTAAAAAATAGTGAACCTGCAAAAAATCTGTAAGGCACAGAATAGATACACTTACTCTCCTTATCTTATCGCGCGCACAGTCAGAGGATATAAATGAGCGAGTCAAAAACAGCCGTGGAGAAACAAACGGCGCTCATCATCCAGTACAGAAAGCTAAAAATCAATAATATAGTGAAGGAAGGAGATAAAACCACCTACTTCCTTTCTCGAGGCGATTCGAACCATGTTTTTCTCTGCGTAGTTGGCCAGAGAACCATTGGGATCAGCTATGTACGGGAACTCAGGGACCTTGTTGAAAAAACATGGGCTGAAAAAGACGCAATCGTAAAAGATGGGAAATATACTTGGCTAAGGCCAACGCCCCTAAAATGGGGATTGAACTCATACCCTCAACCCTACCCACATTCGACATCTTCAAGCACAAACTGGTCTCCCCCACTGAGATTTTAATTGAGGAGGAACGAGAACGGATACTCAAGTTCTATCACTCTGAACCATTCCAGTTCCCTTGGATCAAAATTTCCGACCTTGTATCCATCATCCTCGGAGCCAGGCTTGGGGACATATTAAAAATATCCTGCCCACAGCGAGAATACGGGAACCTATGTATCTTACAGCTACGTCACATAATGCGCGAAGTTTCACTCGATAATTTTAACAAGGCTGCCTAGCGCTTGACCCGGCACACCTCTATTGAACCTGACTCTGAGGACTCCCTTTCCGCCGTGGACATCAACGATCTTGCCGCAGATCTTGGGATCTTCAACAGGCCAACACACCTTTAATCCGATCACCTGCTTTGCATCCGATGGTTCTACACCCAAAACCTTCATCAGGCACTGCTTCGGATATTGGGTCTTCTTGCCAATCCGGTAATTTAGAATCAAACCCTCTCTTTTATTTCTCATTTTCTATAGCTCCTTTACTTCATCTCTGCCCTTTCGCCGGGCATCTGGGGTCCTTAGTCCTCTCTTGCAAGCTGCAAGCGAAGTATCTGGCACACTTTCCATTATTATCGGTATAATAGTTGGGAAGTATAGGGCACTGTTGTCTCATCACAACCTCGTCCTAGATGCATTATTTATCCTCTTTAGTATGTAAAAAAGCATCCACATGAAAAAAATGAAATTTCATATGGAGTCCGGGCGTGTGAATACTTGGTTGCGAGCGCTCATGGCGTTATTCAAATTCGATCCGTTTCAGCCGGGGCTGAGGAAGACGTTAAAGGAATACGAGGAGTTCGTGCGTTGGAGGTGGGAAAGGTAGGGGCGAACTCGAGAACACCGCGCGCAGGCAGATTAAATATTTAGTTTAACTTAGATTTTATCAAAAAAATTATTGGTACAACCTAGTAATTAAATAATTTGCCTGCGCGTGTCGATCAACTCAAGGCATCTGGCGATAGTGCGCACAAAATGTGTGACCTAGGTCTATTCCCAGCTGAATCTCCCGTCTTTTTGTAGGATCTCGCCGTCCAGAAGTATCCTGCCTGGCTTCATTGTCTTGATAATGTCCCAGTGAACCGCGCTCTTGTTGACGCCCCCGCACTCCTTGTAGGCGTTGCCCAGGGCCAGGTGTATTGTGTCCCCGATCTTCTCGTCGAACAGGATGTTCTTGGTGAACCTCCGGATCCCCCTGTTAGTCCCTATCCCGAGTTCCCCTATCCTCCTCGAGCCCTGATCCGTCTCGATTATGCTCCTCAGCACGTCCTCGTTGGTCTCCGAGGAGTAGTCCACCACCTCGCCCTTCGAGAACTTCAGCCGGATACCCCTGATCTCCCTCCCGTATCGGATCCCTGGCAGGTCGAACCAGATCTCCCCCTCGGCGGAGTCGTCGACCGGGGCGGTGTATACCTCGCCCCCGGGGACGTTGTGTACGGCGTCTCCGACGACAGCATTTCTTCCCTTGATCGACATCGAGAGTCTCGTCTTCTCCCCGATTATATCGACGCTCTCGGCCTGGTCCAGCGCCTTCTTCAGCCTCTCCATCTGGGCCCTCTGGCCGGACCAGTCGATCAGTATTGCGGAGTAGACGAAGTCCTCGTACTCCTTGAGCGACATGTCGGCGTCCTGGGCGTAGCCTGGCGTCGGCGCCTGCGTCAGGCACCACCTCTTGCTCAGCCGCTCGTCCTGAACCGGCCTCACGGCCTTGTCCCGCCGCCCCAGCTTGCCGGGGTCGACGTTGCTTAGTGTCTTCGTGTTCACGTCCGACCTGATCGAGATAACGACGTCGGACGCCTTGGTCAGATCGTAGAAGTGCCTAGGAAATATGTCGAGATACTCCTCCGGCGTGACCTCGTAGTAGGCGCGATTCACCTCCGATGGGGTCATCATTATCAACGGGCTCCCTCCCCTCCTCGCTGCCTCCTTGTAGATCTCGGACGCAAGGTCCAGCCCGTAGTCGGAGGCCATTATAAGTACCTGATCTCCCTTCTTGACGCCTGTGGCGTACGTGACAATCAGCTTTGCGTGCTCAGTCACCCTGGGGTCCATTACCTCTCCCAAGAGATTAGGATCTCAAAAAAAGAAAAAAAGTATTCTGATCCGAGCAAGAGACGGAGGGGCTAGGGAAGACTCGACATGCACGGAGGATTAAGGGAACTTGTTGATATCTCGGTAGAGATCTCCAGTTATATGCTATCTAGATCACAGCCTCCGGGCCGAAACACATTCCCTCGGTCCCGATTACCCCTGATTAGAACCCATTGCCCCGATCGTCAACGCAAAATCAGGTTCTAGCGTTTCCTTGCTCCGTCGACCATCGAATGACTATGCTCCTGATGAAGGTCCCGGCCTTGTTGGCGGACTCCCTCTCCCCATCCGACTCTAGCGTTGGCACATAGAAGCCCTCGCTGTCCTTTTCCAGGGTTATGACGTTGGACGTTCTCGTGGCTCCGATGTTCGAGCTCCTCTGGTCGTAGATGAAGGAGAGCCCTCTCAGACCTGTTTTCTCCAACGACCTGATGTTTGCGACCCTTGGCACGGAGTCGAGGCTGGTGAAGAGCTCAAGCTGGCCCCTCAGGTAGGGGATGAACCCGTCCAGGTTACCCTCGTCCAGCCTCACGGGGAGCTTGGTCTCCCACCTATATTTTTGGCTGGTCATCTGGTCGCCCATCGTCCACCTCCTGGTGAGGGAGGGGGTGAGGTCCACCGAGCTCCTCAGGGCTATCATTGAGCCCAAGACCACCGAGGCGACGGCGATCCCCAGGGCGGCTATGAGCCAGACGGCGGAGACCTTCTGGGTGACGACGGGGGCCAGAGCCATTCTTTCCATCGCTGGGTAGAGGCCCAGCCCGGCCAGGTATCCGAGGCCGCCTCCTAGCACGCCGAGGATCGAGGCCTCGGCAAGGAAGACGCCCGATATGTGCCTGGGGTTGAGGCCAACGCTGGAGAAGATGTCAATCTCCTTCCGGCGCTCGAACATCGCGTTCATCATCGTTGCGAGCACGTTGAGGATCACTATCATCCACGGCACCAAGATGGGGAGACCCTTCCCCCCGATCTGGCTCCCCATGTACGCGAGGTGGGCGCCTCCCCCCTCGGAGATCCAGACCCTGTACTCCCTAGAGAGGGCCATGCTCCTCCCGATGATGTCGAGGCCCCTGCCCGCCTCAAGCTCCACGTCGATCCTGGAGACGATGACCCTGTCGATCTTCAGGGCTGTCTCTAGGGTGGTGATGACAACGGCGTACTCGTCACAGACCCTCGCCTCTATCATCGGCGGGTCAGGGCTCACCATGACCTGGTACTTCGGCAGCAGCGTGTCCCCGTCGACGTCGTTGATGGAATGGATGTTTTCGAAGAAGCCCACCACACGCATTGGGACGCCGGAGACGCTGATCTCATCACCGATACCGATCCCAGCATTCGGACGCATGTACTTGTGAAGCAGGCAGGTCCCCTCCTCCCTCAGCGGCTCCCCTTCCACCACGGCTTCGTCGATGAAGGGCATCAGGGGTTCCACGCCGGGCTGGAGCCCGATGACCCCGTAGATGGGCCAATCCCCCAGCCTACCGTAGGGGCGGAGGCTCGGGGTGTTCTCCGCCTTCTGCGCCACGTTGGTGACCCCTTCGTTCCCCCAGGCCCAGTCGATGGTGTATGAGATGATGGGGATGAACCAGCCCTTCTCGAACTCGGTGTTGGGCTTGTACTCGGGCATCCTCACCATGATGCCATCTATGTTGGGCTTTGCGCCGTAGCTGTTGTACACGAGCCCGTAGCTTGTGGATATGGAGGTCAGGGCTACGAAGCTCATCGTCAGGGCGAGTATCGTCGTGAACGTGAGGAGGGATCGAAGCCTCCTCCTCTTCAGGTTCCTCTTCCCCATGGAGAAGACCACCGCGACTCCCCCCAGGCCGGCCAGGCCTTTCCCTGTCGATGTGCCCATGAAGACCCTTGGGACCAAGTTCGTGGCCAAGATGACCACTAGGAGGGAGGCAACCCCGACTACGGCGAAGTTGCTGGCCTCTAGTGCGTTACTACCGGGATAAATCGCGCGGATGTAAACCGTCATTGGTGCGAAGGCCGCCATTGCGAGCGCAAGCCTCAGGGCGACGCTCTCGGTGAGCATGGCCCCCAGGGCGACGGCGGTCACTGCGATGAAGACCAGGAGCAGGTTCACGGAGAAAGAAGCCTCAAGGACCACCGTCTCCAGCCTGCTCCTGACGCTGAGCAGCTTCAGATACGCCTGGCGCAGGTC
>CAZPMB010000024.1:0-24052 GCA_964587735.1 uncultured Candidatus Bathyarchaeia archaeon
GCCCACGACCAGCATCGACCACAGGCATATCAACAGGACTGAGCTTTCGATCATTGTCCTTTTCCTCATGATCCTTCTTGCATGGTTTCTTGAGAGTAACATGACGGACAATCCGACAGCGAAAGCCGAGATAACTGCACTCGCTGACCTTCCGCTTGTAGCAAGGCTGTTGTATGTTGGTTCCAGCAGGAGCGTATCCCCAGCCGAGAACAGGGCTAACCCAGCCAATATTACGATAGGGATATATCTTTTCACTACCACCGACATTTCTTAACCTCCTATACCCCCAGCCACTGAGTTAGTGTCTTTATCCCAATGACGTAGAGTATTGATCCTATTCCCATAAGTGCTAAGCCTATGACCCTGATGTAGTCTTGGCCCAGAATTGTTCCTATTTGTCCTTTTTCTTGTGACATGTACGCCCCCGCCGTGATCAGCTCCTCACTGATCAGCGTGTAGTCGCATGTCGTTATGAAGAATGGGATCTGGTAGGAGTTTGTCGTGCCCGCGATCTGTATGGCGCCGGCCCTGTATCCCGCCTCGGAGAATATGAGAGACTCCGCGGCGAAGTACCCAAGAAGGAGGTTCGCCGCTACCTTCTCCCTCACGACGAGCCCCATGACACCGGTCGCGAACGAAAACTGTCGATCGGACAGCCACATGACATTGTCGGGCGAAAAATCCTCGGGTTTTCCAGCCAAGGTGTATGCTTCCCTTATAAGATCCAGAGCCGCGGGTTGGACAGTGGGTTCAGAGAAGGTAAAGAAGAATCTGACCCCCAGCTCAGCGCACCTCCTGGCGACGTATCCGGCTATGCTTAACCCGGCTATCACCTGAACGTTCGAGATTGTGCCTATTCCCACGGTGAAATGCACCGGGCGGCCTAGCTCAGTGGCCCTCCCTATGCTTTCGTCCAGGGCGTCTATCCCGGGCAGTCTCCTGATCTTCGGTTTAAGCACCCCCTTCACCGTCAAGTAGATGCCCAACCCTATGATGCCTATTGCCACTATGAACATCAAAAGGGATCCATAGTATCCAGACCTGATACTTAGTGTCGCATCGAACATTGACTCACCTTTTTTTTGGCAAATTTTACTTAATCTTAAACTTAATAAAATTATCTATCTAAATAATATTAAAATTAAATTATTCAGCAACGGTTTATTTAGTAATTGATAATCAAAAGAAGTATCATTATTTTCAAGGTTTGAAAACAACAATATTTAAAAAATAGAATTTAATAAATGGTCCTAAATAATATATAAAAAATATAATAAGAGTGATGTGAGGAAAGCATATTCAGAGTCTCTTAATTTCTATTAATTATTTAATAAAGATGATTAATTATATAAGAAAAAGGAAAAGGGGGTCTCTAGTTCAGTTTTATGTACTTAGCTAACTGATCAGCCTCTTTCTTGAGCCCCAAACGCTCCATTGTCGCCCTCGTTGGTATGCCCCTGTCGTCCCAACCCCTTTTGTTATAATAAGTCTGGAGGAGCCCATCGTATTTCTTCCGGTCAAGGTGCTGTCCCTTTATGAACCCCTCCTTCAGAGGCTCGTCGAACCACCTCTTCGGCGGGTAATCCATCTGCCTGCTCCACTTGCCACCGAACTCCCTGACCCAGAAAGCTCTGATTAGGGCGTAGATCCTGTCGCCCAGGGTCCAGAACTCGTCCAGGCTGTACTTGACTCCCGTCGCGGCCTCGAAGTACTCGGGGTAGTGGTCGAGCTCGAAGCCCAGCTCGATCCATGGGAACCTGCAGGTGACAAGGCTCTCGAACATGCCCCCCCTGATCCTCTGGAACTCGATGACCTTGTCCGCCTTCTCCGGGTTGTACTCGGCCCGTTTGCCCGTGGAGATCTCCCACGATATGACCCACGCGTCCTTGTGATGGGCGCCAATGGGTGAAGTCCCGAAGCTGAGGGCCATCCCCGGGCAGAGGTGGCAGTCGTAGGCGCTGCACTCGAGCCCCTTCACGTTGATGGCGAAGTCGCCGGCGCCCTTCCCCATCTTCTCCGCCGCCTTCTTTGTGCCCAGGCCAAAAGTTGCGCCTGGGCCTCGCATGTACGCCATGTCGGTGAGCAGCTTCTTCGCGCCGTCGAAGTCTCCCCAGTCGATTTCGATGTCGAAGAGCTTCTTCTCAGCGGCCTCCATGGCGAATCCGATGCAGTTCCCCGCGCCTATTGTGTCTAGGCCCAGCTCGTCGCACATCCTGTTCAGGGTCCCCACCTGCCGGAGGTCGCCGATGCCGATGTTGGAGCCTAGCATGACGACGTTCTCGTAGTCGAGCTCGCTCCCCATCCCCTCAGTGTCCCCTATGACGTTCCCGCAGGTCATGTTACAGTTCGGGCAGCCCCTTTGCTTCGTAACCATCGTCTCCATAGTGTTGCCGTCGATGTCCGATGCCTTGTCGAACACCCCCTCCCGGAAGTTGTGGGTGGGGAGTGTACCGTGAGCTTGGCACCACTCAACCGTTGCCATGGTGCCCTGCCGCTTCCAGAACTTGTAGTTGTCCTTCTTCAGTATTGACTGGAACCCTTCCTGACCAATCTTCTTCAGCCTTTCCGGGTCGTGGGCCTTGAGCTCCTTCGTGCCGTGTACTACAAGGGCCTTCAGGTTCTTGGAGCCCATGACGGCCCCAATTCCGGGCCTGCCTCCAGCCCGCCCCTCCTGGGAGACGACTGTGGCGATCCTTGCCAGGTTCTCGCCCGAGGGCCCTATCAGGAGGGCGCCCGAGGCTTGTCCATGCACCCCCTTCAGCTTGGCCTCGGCCCTGAAGGCGTCTAGCCCCCACAGGTCCTTTGCGGCCATTATCTCGACTTTGTCGTCTTCGACTAGGAGGTAGCTAGGTTTCTTGGCCTTTCCAGTGACAACCACGGCATCGAGACCTGACTTTCTCAGGTTTGGGGAGGCCTGGGTGCCGAGGTTGCCGTCGCCGTAGCCCCCGGTGAGTGGGCTCTTGGAGGCGACAACAATCTTGCCGCTGTTGGGTAGGACGAATCCGCTCAACGGCCCCGCTGCGAAGATGAGCATGTTCTCGGGGCTCAGGGGATCGATGCCGGGCTTGAGCTCGTCCCAAAGGAGCTTCAAGGCGAACCCCCGTCCGCCAACGAACCTTTTAGCGAAGTCCTCGGAGTATTCCTGCACGGATATCTTGCCCTTGGTCAGGTCGACTCGAAGCAGTCGACCGTTCCATCCCTTCAACGATGAACACCGTTATTGAAGGTGAACGCAATCCCAATAAGCCTTTTACTGTCGAAGCGCATAATCCTGCAATTCGAGTCAGCCGCCGCTGGTTGGGATTAGGAACACAACCTCGTCTCCGTCTTGGAGGGTCGTCTTCACCCCATCAAGGAGCTCGATGTTTCGGCCGTTCACCAGGATCGCCAGGTCGCCGCCTCCTACCTTGTAACTGCCAAGGTAACCATAACGTTTCAGTCCAGCTCTTTCAGCCAACTTTCCCGTCAAGGTTATGATTGTGGCACCTTCGCTAAGCTCTTGAACATGTCTATTTCCGATTATCTGTACCAGTTCCCCAAAAACCCTGACGGTGACCTTCATCACAGTAAAACCATGAAATGTGGGAAATAAATAATGGGATGGCGGGTTAAGCGACTACTTCTTCAGTTTCTTCATCACGGGCTCCAGATCAGCCAATCCGAGCTTCTCGAGGGTCTCCCTCTTGGGGATCCCCCTCTCGTCCCAGCCTAGGGTCTCGAAGTAGGCCGCCCTCTTCTGTTCCACGAGCTCCTTGTCCGTGGTTCTGCCCTTGTACGGGCCCGAGGGGAGGGGCTCGTAGAACCGCCTCGGGTTGTCGTCGTCCTCGATGGGCACCCAGAACAGGTCAGGCCCACCCATCAGAAGGAGGGCCCTCTGAAGGGTGACGATCCTAGGGCCGTTCACCCTTCGCCAGCCCTCCTGAGTTATTGGGAATCCCGTGATAGCTTTAGCATAGTCGAAGATCAGCTCTTGGGGGGCGCCGCAGAAGTTGCAGAAGACGGCGGAGTCGCTGAAGATTGAGCTCGACATCTCTTTGTAGCCATCGGATGCGGTGCTGGTGTGGTCACCGCCCTCCACGCTCACGGCGTAGCAGGCGTCATGGGTGTAGTCGGCGTCGCTCCTGGTTCCGTGCGCCCCTATCTCGATGCCCTTCACGTGAACGGCGTATGGCATCACGTCGACGCCCTTCATCCCAGAGATCTTCTTGGCGGCCCTGTACGTCCCCTCGGCGAGGACATCGCCGATCTTCTCCCTCTTCGCGATGAGCCATGCGAGCTTGGTGAAGGCCTCGGCATCCCCCCACTCGGGCTTGAAGCCGAAGTCCTCTTTGGAGAGTATGCCGCGCTGGTAGAGCTCGGCGGCAAAGGCCATTGTGTTGGGGCCGTTGATGCCCGAGTGGCCGAGGTTGTCTATGATGGCGCTCATGTGGACGTTGTCGCCGGGGTCGAAGATGCCGAGGTTGGTCCCGCAGTAGGCCTCGAGCTCGTAGTCTGGCATGTCGGTGATGTCTCCCTTCCACCTACCACTCTTTATACAGCTGATCTTCATACAGCTCAGGGTGCAGTTGAAGTCCGCCCAGTACTTCTTCACCCAGTACCGGGACTCGAACATAGGACCTCCATAGCCCCTTTCGTCGTGCCACTCCTCCTGCCAGTTCCTCACAGGCTCTGAGCTCGTGTCAGCCCCGACCGAGTAGCCGGCGTATCCGGTGCCCCGCCGCCTGAAGCCGTCCTGGCCGATTGTGATCTCGTGCACCCTCTTCCAGAGAAGCTTCACGGCCTCCGGCGCGAAAACCTTTGGCAGTGGCCCCCTGCCCTTGGCGACGATCGCCTTCAGGTTCTTCGAACCCATGACGGCGCCGTAGCCGCCGTAGCCAGCGGCGTGGCAGATCTTGCTCATTACCGCGGCGTTCCTCACCATGTTCTCGCCCGCCGGGCCAATGTAGATCATCCCCGGTTCCTTCCACAGGCCTACGTTGGGCTTCCGCTTAGTGAGTTCAGCTGTGACCTCCTTGTTCAGGATCTTTATGGTCTCCTCTCCGACCTTACCCCACAGGTGGCTCGCGTCCCTTATCTCCCCGCCGTCGTCCGTCACCAGAATGTAAACCGGGCCGCTGGCCTTGCCCGTAACGATGACGCCGTCGTAACCTGCCATCTTGAGCTCGGGGGCGAACTCCGTACTCGCGGTGGAGCCGACGGTGCCGTTACTAAGCGGCGACTTCCCCGAGCAGCAGATGCGGCCGCCCGGGAATATCCCCGTCATAGGCCCTGTCAAGGCTATGAAGATGTTCTCAGGCCCAAGCGGGTCGACCTTAGGCCATTTGGCGCCGATCCTGTCCCATAGGATCTTGGCGGCCAGGCCCCTGCCACCGAAGTATGCCTCGAGGGTCTCGTCATCGAATGTGATGTCCTTCAGCTTCTCCCTTGTGAGGTCCACGTCCAAGAACTTGCCAGCATATCCGCCCGGCACCTAGATCACCTCCTCCCCCTTCTCGCCGAAGAGCTTGACGGCGAGGTCCTTGGCTACGTCCACCGGGTGCCTGGAGAAGAGCTTCCTGTGGACGTTCATCTTCTCCTCGACCACTCGGAGGGCATCGTACCTCGCCTCGTGGCAGACCTTGACGCACTCCGGGTCGCCCTCGCAGAGGTCGCAGATCGTCGCCTTGTCGTCCTCCGGATGCAGGAATGGCACCTCTCCGGGGCAGGCCCCGATGCACTTCCCGCAGCCGACGCACTTCTCCCTGCCCACCAGAACGGCCGTCGTGTCCTCGTCCACGCTCAGGGCCTCAACGGGGCAAGCCTTGACGCAGGGGTAGTCGTCGCACTGGGCGCAGAGGTGGGGAACCTCCAGCCCGGGGAAGGGCATGAAGACCCTCACCCTCGACGCCTCCGGCCACATCCAGTCCTCGTGGTGCATGCTGCACGCGAGCTCGCACCGCCGGCACCCGGAGCACCTTTCATAGTCCCTCACGATCCAGATTGGGTTAGCCATGTCATCACCAAAAGGCTGGATATCACCTATACGGTTGGAAATAAAAACGTTCATGGTCAAGGTGCTTTTTGGAACAATTAATAAAACCTGCTTTCCGAACCTCTTAGAATGGTCGGGTTGACTGGCAGAGTTGAAGATTGAGGACGCGCTGAAGGCTGGGGTGACGGTGCTGACCACACTAGGCTTCCTATGGGTGTCCTTAACCGCTCGGATTCAGGGACAAATCTTGGGCGTGGTCTTCCTCGCCCTGGTCGTCTGGAGCCTCTACCCCAAGAGGCATGTGGAGTCGTCGATCCTCGTCCTTGTCCTCCTCTCTTTTTTTCAAGCCTCCATCGGCCTTGAGGAGTTCATCAGCTCCATCTTGTCTACCTACGGGGGGAGTGGCTTTTGGATAATCGTATCGGGGTTCATCCTCGCAAAAGCCACAGAGACCTCAGGTCTTGGGCGTAGAATAGCCCTCGGCATAACCACATCCTTAGGTGGAAAACCGGGAAGTATCATTCTATCGGTGGCCGTTGCCAGCCTCGCCGTGGCCCCATTGTCCCCATCCACAACAGCGAAGGCCTTCTTGCTTCTCCCGATCTGCACAGGCCTCGTCGAGGCCTTCAACGTTGAGAAGGGGAGAAGCAAGTATGGAGCCGCTGTGATGTTGATGTCGATGGCGGCAAATAACATTGGTTCGACGGCGTTCCTCACAGCAACTGTCCCTAACCCGATCTCAGTTCAATACATAAAGGAGGCAACTGGCCTTGACCTCGACTGGCTTGGCTGGAACGGGATGGCCCTTCCCCTTAGCCTCCTCCTTCTCGCCGTCTGTTGGCTCGTGTGCGTCAGGATGTTTAGGCCAGAGGTAAAGGAGACTGCCGAATCCCTAGAACGCATGAAGAGTCTCAGTGACGGGCTGGGACCAATGAACAGAGCGGAGAAAACAGTCGCCGTCTTCTTCTGCTCGGCTCTGCTTCTCTGGATAACTGAAGGTCTTCATGGCTTGAATTCGGGCCTCTTCAGCTTGGGCATTTCATTGGTTCTATTAATGCCGAAGATTGGCGTGATCAAAATATCCGGATTAGCAAGAGAAGTGCCCTGGGGATCGATAACGCTGTTCGCAGCCAGCATGTTCCTCGCCAGGGCCGTGGGTCGATGGAGGGCGCTCGATCCAGTAGCCCAGAGTGTCTTCAACCTCATCAATCCTTCGGGGGTTGAGCCGATGCTCTTCGTCTCGCTGGTGGTGCTGGTCTCCATGCTCCTGCACGTGTTTTTCACGTCGACGACCGTCTACGCCACGGTGATGATTCCTTTGGTCATTTCCCTCGCCCAACTCCAGGGCATCAATCCCCTGATGGTCGCCTTGCCCGTAGCTTTCCTCACCCCCGTTGCTGTCATCCTCCCCATCAACACGATACCGAACATAGTATTCCACTCCACAGGCTACTTCACCCAGAAACAGATGATTGCCTATGGCCTCATCATGAGCCTGCTCTCCGTAGCAATTGTCCTGTTGTTCGGGCTACCTTACTGGGGGTTGCTCGGTCTCGCCTGACCTCCACATTACGCATCTTCACGAGGTTAACCTGTAGAGATAATAATGGACCAGTGCGGCTAAGATAAAAATTAGACGGATGATTTCCTCTGGTATCTAATTAAAGAATTTGATAGTATTCATGCCAAAAAATCAAGTCAGATAAGGATCTCGAGATACATCATCAAAAAGCATCTTCCAAACTCGAGGTCATGCTCTGGGGGTTTGATCATTGTCGGATGTGATTGGCTTTTATTTGGTAGAAATTAACCCTTATCCCCGATTGCCTTGGCGACCTGTCTCCTGATCTGCATGATGAGCTTTGTGAGGAGACCGAGTGACACGGTCTGAAAGCCTGAGATAACGAGAAGCATCGAGAGCAGGAAGGAGTAAGGGTTCACGAAGCCGCCCATAGAGCCATACCTCAGCTTTCCGATTGTCAAAGCCACGAGAGCCGAAAAACCGGTGAGTAAGAGGGGTATGCCCACCACGAAAGAGATCCGATCGAGCCTAGCTGAAAGCAGGTCTTCGACCTTTCTCCGGGCCTTGGCCCAGAGCACCTCCTTGCTGGGCCTATTCTCCACGACCGCAACCGGGACCTCGATAATGTCGAGCCCCTCCTTACCGGCCTCAACCAAGAGCTCGGTCTCGTATACGCTGCTAGAAGTCGGGATGCGATCCATCAATCCGAGGATCTTGCTCCTTCTGAACGCCTTGACACATGTGGTGTCCGAAAAATCGACGCCGTAGAAGGCTCTGATTGTGCCATGGTATGCCTTGCTTGTCATCCTCCTGGCGAAGGGTCTACGATCAAGTTCTGAGGCCAGCCTCTTGGAACCGATGATGGCGTCGAACACCTCAAGGAGCCTAGCGCTCTCTGAAATGAACTCGGGGTCAACGCTCAGGTCGATCGGAAAATAGACCACCTTGTCACACCCCGCAGCCTTGAACCCCGACTTTAGGGCCTCAGCTAGGCACGCCTCCGGAAGAGACAGGAACTTGACATCATCAAACTTCTCAGCCAAACCTTTCGCGATTTTTGGCGTCTCATCCATGCTGCCATTCTCGCACAGGATGATCTCATGGCTTGGCAACCGCTCGAGCAGGAACGCCCTGAGCCTCTCCGTGTTCGCCTCGAGTATCGTCGCCTCGTTGCAGATGGGAATGACCACGCTTGCCTCCAGCCCCATGTCTCTCAACCCCTTTTCGACGATCGCGTTCGCTCGAAAATGCTGCTCGCTAAAACAAGATTGCACATAACTAAAATAAATGTTTTATTTTCATCGGACACTATATTTTAATTGTTTTCCCGTAGTGTTCACGATGAGGATATGCTTCGTGTCTCCGGAGGTCTTCGCCTGGGGCTACCATGGGGGCTTCGGCTTCCTCACCCGTACGCTGGGAAGAGAGCTAGCTAACCGAGGTCACGAGGTCTCCGTCGTGACTGTACGGAGGAAGGGACAAGGGGAAATAGAAGAGCTTGAGGGCATGAAAGTATACGGGTTTCCAGGCTTCAAAGTAGGACCCCGTGCAATACGAGCCGTTGCCTCTCGAATAAAGTCCATAGAGTATTATAGAAGGGCCAACGCCGATATCTACCACAGCGAGGCTGTCAGCTATAACACGTTGGTCGCAGAGAGGGCGATGCCGAATAGGCCACACGTGATAACATTCCAGGATCCATACGACATCCAAGAGTGGCGCAGGATATCTCAAGTGGATTCTAGGTACAGGCTGACCACTGCTTTCAGGTCGAGGATCCTAATCGAGAATCTTTTACTGTCCAAGGCCTGCAGAGGTGCGACATCCCTTTATGCGCAGGCCAAATTTTTGATCCCTAAGGCACGAAGACTTTTTAGGCTTGAGAGTGACCCGGAGTTCCTCCCTAACCCTGTGGCTGTGCCAAGAAGGCGGCTGAGGAAGGCAGACACGCCGACCGTGAGCTTCCTTGCCCGATGGGACCCCCAGAAGAGGGTGGAGCTGTTCCTTAGGCTCGCAGAGAAGTTCCCGGGCATCGAGTTCGTGGCGATGGGACGGTCTCACGATCCTGTTACGGACGCGAATCTGAGGAGACAGTATAGCGGCATCCCGAATCTGAACTTGACTGGCTTTGTCTCAGAGGGGGAGAAGTCAAAAATCCTCGAGCTGAGCTGGGCGCTGGTGAACACAAGCGTCCGGGAGGCCTTGCCCGTGTCCTTCCTAGAGGCCCTTGCCCACGAGACCCCTATCCTGAGTGGCGAGGACCCGGACGGCATCACAACATCTTATGGGTATCATGTCAGGGATGGCGACTACGCTCAGGCGCTGAAAAACCTTCTCGAAGACAGGAGCTGGAGGGAAAAGGGAAGGCTGGGAAGGAGGTATGTTGAGAAGGTTCACGAGGTCAATAGGGTCGTGGACAGGCATGTCGAAATTTACAAAGGCATCCTAAAGCGCCGTCGATGACCTCTGGGGGTGCCCTGGGTTGGCGAGGTTCGTCGTGTTGGGAGGCTGGTTCGGCTCGGGCAACCTAGGTGATGACGCCATCCTCATAGGGCTCAAACAGGTATTGATGGAGGTGTTGCCAGATCCAGAGATAATAGCAATATCCTCCAACGTCGGCTACACGAGAAGGGTCTGTGGGGTGGACGCCATCCAACTGCTGAGCCCGCTGAGCAAAATACGTGGGGATGGGGCTTCTGTTGGAGGCTATTATAAAGCATTCCGCGATGCTGATGCCTGTATTGTAAGTGGCGGGACGCCCATCTACGATTATGGGCACATTTCTCGGATCGTACATTTCTGCCTTCCGAAGGCTTTGAAAAAGAAACTCTTCCTCTTCGGGATCGGTGTAAAGCCGGTAAGGTCTATGATGGGTGGCAGACTCATAAGGGCCCTCGTCCAATGGTCGGACCTAGTGTCAACGAGGGACCATCTCTCAAGGGATGAGCTATTGAGGCTGGGAGTTGATGAGCCTATCGAAGTCACCGGGGACTCGGGGCTTTTCTTGACACCTGAAAAGCCGACTGTCGGGCAGAAGAAGCTTTTGGTGTGCAGAGTCGATGTCTCAAAACCAATGGCAGCCATCTGCCCCAGAGCCTTGTCGACCAAGCAGAGGGCTCTCTATCACGAGCCTCTATCTGAGCCAGCAATATCCAGGATACGTCGAGACATCGCACGGGCCGCAGATTGGTTATCGGAATCGGGGTACGAAGTGGTCTTCATCCCAATGCACAGGGTTCCCCCGGACGACGACGTCTATGAGATCCGTGCGATCATTGGCTTGATGAAAAGCGGAGAACCCCATGTCGTGGGGTTTGAGATGCTGCCTGGAGAGGCTATGGCTGTTTTGGGGTGTATGAGGCTTGTGCTCGGCATGAGGCTCCACTCGCTGATTTTCGCTGCGGCCCAAGGAGTGCCTTTCTTAAGCGTGGATTACGACCCGAAAATCAGGGGCTTCATGGAGCTAGCTGGTGTGGGCAGCCTCCTCTATAGTCCTATCAATGGATCAGGGGCGTTTATCGAGGTTGTGGAGAGGGCTCTGAACGGGGGAGAAGCCCTTAAAGCACGCCTTCTACGCTCCTGTGGTGAAATGCGGGCGGCGATAGTTTTGGAAGCCCGTCGACTGGCAGCCGCTTTGAGGTAGGTCACCAACCGATGGCGTATGCCTTTGCCGTCCTCGGAGAGGCGCCGCCGTAGATGACGCCCGTCTCCGGGTTGTAGAGGATCGCGAGGCACCTCCCGTGGCTCCATGGTCGGCTCATGACGATCTCGTGTTCCTTCTTCCTAAGACCGTCTACGACGACGTTTGGTATCTGCGGCTCGACATGGACACGACCAGGATAGGCCGCGTGGGGCCAGAATGAGCCAGGGAAGTGGGTGGTATGCACCGTTGGCTGGTCGAGGGCGAGCTGCACGTCCATGCCGAAGTCAACGTGGTTTAGGAAGAACTGGAGGGACCACTGGTCCTGCTGATCGCCGCCCGGAGTGCCGAAGACCATGAAAGGCCTGCCATCCTTCATGACGAGGCTGGGCGTGAGGGTCGTGCTCGGCTTCTTCCCCGGCTCCAGCCTCTCTACATGCTTCCGGTCGAGGTGCAGCATCTGTGCCCTCGTTCCCATGCAGAAACCCAAACCTGGGATGAGGGGCGAGGTCCTTATCCAAGCCCCGCTCGGCGTGGCCGAGAGCATGTTGCCCATGCCATCGATGGCCTCCAGGTGGACTGTGTCCCCCTCGGGCCTTACCCCCTCCTCGGACTTCTTCAGCTTGATTGGAGGAACGCCGCCGGGCTTTAGTTCCATTGAGGCTTTTTCCGGGTCAATGAGCTGCCTTCGTTCGTCAGCATACCTCTTTGATAGTAGCCTCTCCAGCGGGACGTCGACGAAGTCGGGGTCGGCGTAGTACTGCTCCCTGTCGGCGAAGGCGAGCTTGGCACACTCGATCCAGGTGTGAAGATACTCGACCGAGTTATGGCCCATGGACGCGAGGTCGAAGCCCTCAAGGAGGTTGAGCTGCTGGAGGAGGACGGCGCCCTGGCACCACGTATCGCATTTGTAGATGTCGAAGCCCCTGTAGTTCGTTGCAATGGGTTCCTCGATTCGGGCCCTGTATTCGGCAAGGTCGTCGAGGGTAAGGAGGCCGTGGTGCTCTTGACCGTAAACGTCACGGCACTTGAAGGTCTGCATGAAGTCGATCATCGCCTTGGCGATGGGTCCCCTGTAGAAGTAGTCTCGCGCCGCGTCTATTCCCGCCAACCTGCCCCAACGCCGTTCCCTCCGCTCGACCTCGGCGACCCTCTCGAAGGTCCTCGCCCAGTCCGGGTTCCTGATGACAGTGCCGACCTCGGGCACCACCCCGCCCGGGAGGTATATTTCCGCTGAGGCGGGCCACTCCTCCCTGAAACGCCGTTCGTCGGCCTTGATTGATTGGTGGAGGCCCGGGTAGACTGGGAAGCCCTCGGTAGCCATCCTAATGGCGGGTTCAAGGGCCGTTGCGAGGCTGAAGGTGCCGTACTCTTCGAGGAGGGTGAGCCACGCGTCAAAGCTGCCTGGCACGACAGCCGAGAGGAAGCCGTCCTCGGGGATGAGTGGGTACCCATGATCCTCGAACCAGTCGATGGTTGCCGCTATGGGGGCGGGGCCCTGACCGTTGACGGAGAAAACACACTCGTCATCGCCCCAGTAAACGAGTATGGGCGTCTCCCCAGCCACGCCAACGAGATACGGCTCGAGGTTTGTGAGGCAGAAGAACATCGTTGCCCCGGCGTCGACGACGTTGCCGCCCACCTTCAGGGCGTGGTGGCCCGCCTCGGAGGCGAGGTAGTGGGTGGAGGTGACCATGCCATGGGTGCCCATGACGACGGGCCTCGTGGTAAACTCCATTTCCGACATTACCCATACCTATTTGCACCATCTATTTAGGTTCAGTGCACTCGATTTTCGCGTTTTTCTTGTGGGCGTGTCAGACGAATTGGATTCTTGGATCCAGATAGGTGTACAGGGCATCCACAACGAGGTTCTAGATATGAAAAAATGGTCTCGCGCGCAAGGTTTTTTGAAATCCACCACTCTTCTCTAATTGATGAATAGCTTCGTCGCCGTGACCAAGGGTAAACCCAAAGAGGCGACGATAAGGGCCCTGAAGATACTTCGTCCGAGTATGACTGGCTCTAATATACTCATTAAGCCAAACATAGCGTCTCTCGCAAAAAACAACGGGGAAAATACTGGTGTTCTAGTGGCCGAGGGTCTAGTCGAGTACCTTCAGGGTTCGGGGGACATAACTATAGCCGAGGGCTGTTGCGGCGCCGAAGACCTGACGCCAGCTTCAACTTACAAGCTGTTCGAATCCCATGGTTACTCCGAACTCGAGGGCAAATACGGAATCAAACTCTTCGATCTGAATAAGGACAAGTTCGTTAAGGTACGTCTATATGACAAGGAGCTTGGCGTCTCAAAGGCCGCGCTGGACTCCGACTACCTGATATCCCTACCGGTCCTCAAGACCCACGAATTCACCACCATTTCGGCGTGCGTGAAAAACCTGATGGGCTGCCTACAACCAAAACTGGAAGCCGGCCACGAGACGGCGACCAAGTGGCAGATTCACTCTGAGATCTCCGAAGGCGATTTTTCAGGAAACCTATCTGGATATCTATCGTGCCTGAACAGGTTCGAATTGCGGCTGATAGATCTCTACAAGAAGTTATCACCAAAATTGGGGATTATAGATGCCATTGTTGCAAGCGAGGGTAACGCCCCAATTAATGGAACCCCAGTACAAATGGGCCTGATCCTGGCTTCTGAAAACCCCATAAGCTGCGACGCCGTCGCAGCCTACCTGATGGGAATAGACCCAGCCACGATAGGCTACCTCAAGGCGGCTGTGGCTCGGAACCTTGGAGAGATCAGAATCAAAGAGATAAAAACAAATGTAGATCTTCAAAGTCACGTAAAAAGATTCAAACTTCCCTCTTTCATAGAATATCTTAGATCTTCTAAAGGGCTAATTAATAAAATACACGATACATATATTAATTAAATAATTATTATTGTGTATTTTATGAGTTAAGTTATAATTGAATTTTTAAAAAAGATTCATCTATTATTTTGGTAATTTCCCATTCTTTATGTTGTCTTTCTATAGTAGATATTAAAAACTCAAAATTATCTTCATTTATTGCTTCTAATCTGATTAATATTGAATTAATTCCTAACCAAATAGTATCATATAATTTTTCTTTAAAACAATTTTTGGTAATATTTAATTTATTTTCCAAAATTTCTATATTGACTTCATTTGATTCATGTTTAATATTTTTATAATCTTTTCTTCTTGAAACACCAATACCATTATATACATATATCGTTTTTAAAGGTTTTAATTGAAATGAATGGGATTTTATTATATTCCCGCTGTTTGGAATTAATTTTTTTTCATACATTTTTATCACTACATTAGTATAGATCAGTAGTCTAGACCTCATTAAAGTGGAAAATATGGTGTATATAAGCTCAAATGAAACTAAGTTTTGATTTTTTAAATTCTATTAAGGATAGTTAATTAAATTACGAATTAATCATTTATCGGGTCGCACCAATCTATGATGGTATAGACCCTAACTGTGATTAACCTGATCAGCGAATGATTGATCGGAATGAGAACGGGTTTCGATCTGAGCAAGGCCCGTCTAGAAATGGAGGGCCGTGGCTTGGATTGTATCGTCGCTACTTCGCACGACAACGTGTACTACGGCACCGGCAGCGACATTATGACGATAAGCATGCTAAAGAGGCTTGCCGCAGCCTTCTTTCCGTTGGAGGGTGATCCCACTTTCGGGGTCCATGCGAATGAGGAGGTCACCGCCAGGGAGTCGACTTGGATCAAGGACATTAGGGTGTATAAGGGCGGGGAGTGGGAGCCCCTCATGCCTATAGTGTTCGTCGCAGAGGTTCTAAAGGAGAAGGGGCTCGAGAGGGCCAGGGTGGGTTTGGAGCTGCTGGATTTCCCGGGCACCTGCCTCGACCATCTGAGGAAGCTCCTCCCCTCGACGCAGTTTGTCGATTGCCAGCCTGTCTTCGACAGGTTGAGGTCGGTGAAGTCCGCCGAAGAGTTAAGGCAATTGAGCAATGCGAACATGGCCACGGCCAAGGCAATAACTGTGGCCTTCGAGATGGCGAGGCCCGGAGACTCTGAGAGGGAGATCGCCAGGGATATGATGGACCTGACCATAGAATACGGCGCAGATCAGGTCGCCTTCATGACCCTCGGCGCGGGAACGAGCATCTTCGAGACCCACCACGCCCCAGGTGACTACAACATCAAGGAGGGGGACCTGCTCCACGTCGACTTCGGTGCCTACTTCAAGGGGTACATGTCGGACATCTCCCGAATGGCCGTGGTAGGCGAGCCGGACGGCGTGCAGCAGAAGGCGTACGATGTGGCCGTCGGTGCCGAATGGGCGACTGCGGAGGCGATGAAGGCCGGCGCGAAAGTGTTGAAGGTGCACGACGCCGTTAAGGCCTTCTACGGGGGAAAGGGGCACGAATATGACCGGGCCTTCATAGGCCACGGCCTCGGCATCGGATGCCACGAGTATCCATTCCTGGGCCCTTCCCACGGAGATTGGGTGCTCGAGCCGGGGATGTTCTTCCAGGTAGAGCCGAGCCTCGCCATGGGCCACGCCAGGGTCCACACCGAGGACTCGTTCATAGTGACGGCGGATGGGGCGAGGAACGTCTCAGAGTACAGGGATGTCTCGGTGCTTCAGAGGATCAGGTGACTTGGTGGCTCGGATTCGAAATGGGATCTGCAGCGTCCATTGAGGTGAGGACCCATACGGCGCTCCATGTCCTCAAGGGGGCGGTGATGAAGGTGTTGGGCGCCAAGTTGACCGCAGGCGTCGGCGTTGAGGGCTCCCACGGCAGGCTCACCGTTCAGTTCGACAGGAAGCCAACCGATGAAGAGCTTGTAAAGGTAGAGGCTCTGGCGAATGCGAAGGTAAGGGAGAACGTCCCGATACAGGTTCTGGAGATGGAAAGGGCAGACGCAGAGGAGAGGTGGGGGGATTTGATCTACGATCTCTTTCCCCTGCCTGCCTCCATTACCCGTCTCAAAATATTTTACCTGCCCGGCTGGAACGTGAACGCCTGCAACAAGGAGCACACCATGGCTACGGGCGAGATAGGCTCATTGAAGATTGCGAAGGCTCGCTTCAGGGCCAACAAGCAGCTTCTGGAGATCTCCTACGACATCCTCTGATACATGCAATAAATAGTCAGGAGAAAATTTGTAATCATTATCCTTGGTCCATGGTCCAGAAGTCCACTGATGCGATGGATACTATCAACTTCTTCATAAATGAAATATGTTCCCGTTTGGGTATTCGGGATCTCTAAGCATTATTTCATGGCCTCGGCGATCTCTGCCTGGCCCTGAGTCCGATCAGTATTAGGAAGAGGCCGATAGCTATGATCGGAAGCGGCCATAGCTGGTCCCATGCGTAGCCGTACCAGGCCTCCATGAGGGAGATGACGCCCGCGAGGATGATGAGCAGCCCTACGAAGGCGATCCAGCTTTGCTGGTACTCCCCCTTCTCGTACTTCTCTTCATTCTCTTCCTTCTCCTGTTTTTCTTCCTTCTCGCTTTTCTCCTCTTTCTCGTTCTTTTCCTCTTTCTCTTTCCTCTCCCAAGGATAGTATTGCCGACGAGCCCCCTCCTTCAGCGGAGATCCGCATTTCGTGCAGTATGTTGCTTCTTCCTCGTTCTCAGCGCCACACTCTGGACAGTAAACCATGAAACCACCAATGCCTGTAAATTGTCCCAGGGATTATTGAAACCTTTTGGTCTATAACCTGTAAGGCGGGATTTGTGCGTAAATGTGTACTTGATCCCTTCAAGCAAATTCTCTTGCCAGCTCGTCGATGAAGCTCTGGAGGTTTGAACAAGGGAGGCTTGCCCCGCTCGCCCTCTTGTGTCCGCCTCCGAACCCACCGTGCTTCATCGCAACATTCCTCGTGATCTCACCGAGGTGGATGGTCAGCCCTCTCCTGCTCCTTATCGAGACGTTAGCGTGCCCCATGTCCGTCGACTTATAGCAAAGGCCGACGTCGACGCCAAGAGCGTCGAGGAGGAGGTTCGCCACGGTCCCGATCGGCTCGTCGTCTGGTTCTTCAACGTAGGCGAACCTGCCGATACTGGTCGCTTTTTTTGGGAGAGTGCCCA
This sequence comes from uncultured Candidatus Bathyarchaeia archaeon, assembly GCA_964587735.1. Lineage (GTDB taxonomy): Archaea > Thermoproteota > Bathyarchaeia > TCS64 > TCS64 > CAZPMB01. Next base: position 17,214 of record CAZPMB010000024.1, read on the forward strand.
ATAGCTGGGTCATCTCTCTGAGGTGAGTCAGTGACGCGTCGACGACCCCCGGGATCTCGTGCGGGAATGCGAGTTCGCCCAGCTTCTCAACTAGTGGTTGCCAGAACTCATGCGTCTGGTTCCTCACGACGGCGTGGCCCAGTATGAGCGCCTCGTGCTGGACGAGCTGCCTGTCGTACTCCCAGAGCAGAAGCGATGCGATGGGGCCTTCCTCGAACTGGTCCGTCCAGGCCGCGTATGCCGCGAGCCGTCCTGCCTCCCTCCCCAGTTCCCGCCGGAAGTGGTCGTAGAGGATCACGCTCGTCGAGTCCTGTAGACTGTGCAGGATATTTACACCCATGCCCCTCAGCGACCCCATTAGACCCTCGACCCATGGGTGGTGGTCTATTATTGTCACGCTTGAGAACCCCTTTATCCTGCGTATCTCCTCGACGAGGGCCTCCCTGATGTTCAGGTCGCAGATGTAGAGCTGCTCGACCGGTGGAAGAATCCTTTTTAGGGCGTCTTCGAGCTCGTCGTAGGTCACCAGGACGGGGGATGCTTTCTTCAGCCGATTTAGTAATGCGGCGCATATCAGCCCGTCAGCGTCCTCGCCATGGGATATACAGATTGTTTTTGGGGGAGTCATCCCTTTTCATTGTACGCATCAGGTTATAAAATCCCCTAAACTCGAATGTTTATTGGAATTGGGGAGAGTTTCAGATCAAAATTTTTGATTCCTCTACTATAACCCCTCTGTTCTTCAACTCGGACAGGAGGGCCCTTGTCGTCTTCTCATCCATGCCAATCCTCTCTGGTGGAATTACACCTTTTTCCTTTATTTTGCCCTTTGCGAGCATGGCTGCGATTATTGAGGCAGTGTACGCCGTGGTCCTCGCCATTGCAGTAACCTTCTTTGTCTTGTCAAACCGGTCTAGAACGTGGTATCTGTATCTGGTCTCCATACCACCAGCCTTGCCAGAGACCTCAACGATCATCGCCAGAAGGTCCCCAACATCTGGCCTCCAGAGGTTTCTTTCAAGGAGCCTCGCGGTCACGAGGCGGGGCGAGACCTCCTTCCCTTCTACGGTCAAAGAATCGTCATTGAAGAACCCCAGCTCCCTCATCAGCCTTACCTTCTCGACGTGGCCTGGGTACCTGAGCGTCTTCTCCCACATGCTGTCGACGCCGGGCATCGATCTAACAAGGGTCCGAAGACCGTCCGTGTAGAAGGCCTCCAATTTCCCGACGCCAGGGAAATCTACCTCCTCCAACCCGCTGAGGGCTGGGACCTGTACGACTCGGCCCCCCTCGACTATGCGGACATCCCTGACATACTCGTCGATCAACCCCTCGGCAGACCAGGTTATAGTGTAACCGAGGGGGGGAACGGGGGACTCAGGGATGCCCCCCACCATGATGTGCGCCTTCTTCACCTTGTCGAGCCTCGAAGCGCCGTAGCCGACCAGGATGCTAGAGAGGCCCGGGGCGACTCCGCAGTCTGGGATTACGGTGACTCCTGCCTTTTTCGCCGAGACATCAAGTTCCATTGAGTCCTCCGGCGTGAAAGAGACGTCGACGACGTCGGCCCCCGCCTCGACGGCGGCCTCTAGAGCCCTGTACCCGTAATCGCCGGGCAGGGCTCCCAGGACGATGTCAAATCCTTTTAGGGTTTTAACCATCCGCGGGTAATCTGCGGTATCGACCGAAACCCACCCTGCTCCCTTTATGGTCGATGCCACGGTCCGAGCCAGCTCGCTGCTCCTGTCGGCGACGACGACCTCGGAGCCATTGACCGATTTGGCGAAATCCATGGCCATCACGGACCCTATCTTCCCGCATCCCAGAACGATGACCTTGGGCATCCGCTCCCTCCTTAACTGTTATATGGACGCTATTGCTTTTCACGGTTTCCATGGCTCGCTAAACCAAAGAAATTTGGATAAGTCGAATAACCACTCTGCACGCTTCGACTACTATTCAAATTTTATAGATGAACCTTCGCATGCGAAACGTCGTTTTTTTCTTCGGTTTTATCCCCAATGATGCGAGAAATCTCAGTCATCCTTCCCGCGCTTATGGCGTAGCTTATCGTTTCTTGGATATTCCGGGGCTTGAACCTCATGATCTCTATAAGTAATGCTCAGATGGTGAGGAGCCTGCTCTTCAGCTCATCAGATAGAGTCTGTATGAGCTCTTGATCTATGGCGTCAAGAACGTTAAAGATGCGCTCATTGACGACGCAGTAGAGCGTCTTATTTCCATCCCTACGAGACTTTATCAGGCCTGCATCGTCGAGGAGCTTTAGATGCCGCGAAACAGTTGGTTGGGACTGATCCAGGAGAGGCGTGATCTCGCATTGGCATCTTTCGCCCTGCCTTAAGATCTCCAGTATCATGACCCTATTTGGGTCGTTTAGAATCTTGAACACCTTAGCCTTAAAGTCAAGGATTCCCTCGTCTGGAAGCCTATCTACTTGTATACTGTGTTCGCTCAACCCAACCACGCACATATTTTCTCCTGAGGCTCATAATTTCACTAGACTGTTTAAACCCGTGTATGCACTTCCATTTTTGGTATACTTCATTAATATATTTAAATATATATATAATACAATTATCTCATTCACTGTTGAGGCGTGGTGAAAATGAAGTCCGATGCTAAGCTGGGCTTTTTCGAGAAGTACTTAACCGTTTGGATCGCCCTCTGCATCTTCGCGGGCCTGCTCTTGGGGAGGTTCGTTCCCGCCTTCGGGGTTTACCTCGACTCTCTGAAGGTGGCTAACCTCTCGATCCCCATAGGGATCTGCCTCTTCTTTATGATGTTCCCCACGGTCGTGGGGATATCCTTCGGCGACATCAAGAAGACCACGAGGAAGCCGAGACCGATAATGCTGACCCTGATCGCCAACTGGGTCATAGCCCCAGCGCTGATGACCCTGTATGCCAACGTGTTCTTGGCTGGCAACTCCCAGTACATAGCCGGGGTGATCCTGCTTGGGCTCTCCCCCTGCACGGCGATGGTGATGTGGTGGATGATGCTGGCCAAGGGGGACATGGCCCAGGGGCTGATAAACACCGCCGTAAACGCGCTCATGATGATCCTGTTCTACGCGCCCCTCGCAGCCCTGTACCTCGGCGTGAGCGGGATCCCGGTGCCCTGGGACCTCATCGCTCTGAGCGTTGTCGTCTTCATAGCGCTTCCCGTATCGGCCGGGGCGTTGTCGAGAAGGGTCCTAATCCCTCGAAAGGGTATGGCATGGTTCGAGGGAACCTACGTCGAGTCGCTGAAGAGGGTATCCATCATAGCCCTGCTAGTTACCCTAATCGTGCTGTTCTCCTTCCAGGGCAGGATAATACTGAACGACCCCCTGCTGGTGGGATACATCGCCCTCCCCAACCTGCTGCACTACGTCACCATGATCGTCATAACCTACAGCGTGGCCTGGTACTCAAACTGGGACTATCCGACGTCGATCGACTGCACCCTCATAGGCTCGAGCAGCCACTTCGAGGTCGCCATAGCCGTGGCGACGACCCTCTACGGAATCAACTCCGGGGCGGCTCTTGCGACGGTCATCGGGCCCCTGTTCGAGGTGCCCCTGATGCTGTCTCTGGTGAGGCTCGGTCTCAAAACCTGTATATACTTTCCGAGGAATAGGCCCGAGTTAGAAGCAATACAAAGAGGAGAAAGGGATGGCTGACGAGTACTTTCAGGCGGTGGCCGACAAGTTCATCTTCAAAGTCAAGAAGGGCATCCTCTACACGGAGAACGACACTTGGGTTCAGGCGGAGGATGAGCAGTTCAGGTTTGGCGTGACGGACTTCCTACAGATGCGAGGAGGGGACATAATCTTCGTCGAGCTCCCGGAGCCGGACGTTGAAGTCGGGAAGCACGATGATGTGGTAAGACTCGAAACGATAAAGGCGGTCTTGACAATCTCCTCACCGATGAGAGGAGTTGTAACAGACGTGAACCGGCGGTTGAACGATGAACCCGAATTGATCAACTCCGACCCGTTCGGAGAGGGCTGGCTGATCTTCCTCAAGCCCCAAGGCAGAACAGATATGAGATCGCTGCTCACGGCTGGAACGTATTTCGAGGCGATGAAGGGTAAGATCGATGAGGAGTTAAGGAAGATCAAAGGCCTGTGAGACAAATGAATAAGCAAATTTTGATTATACCCTGTAGTGGGATAGGCAAGGCCTTCGGGACCATCAGCAGGGACGCGACCTTCAGGGTCGTAGAAGACCTGAGGAGGGGGGAGCCTGACACCATTTGCCTCTCCCTTCTCGTGATGGGGGACGAGGAGGCGAAGGGTAAGGTCCAGTCATGTAAATGCATCGCCGTCGACGGCTGCCCGCTGGAGTGCGCCAGGAAGAACATAGAACTGTCGGGGGGAGCACCCGCCGCCAGCTTCAGGGTCGTAGACCTCCTGAGGGAGTATAGGGACCTGAGACCCCAAAGGGTCACCTTCCTAGACGAGGACGGGAGGAAGCTCTCGGCGATCCTTGCGGAGAAGATCGCCTCGAAGGTCGATGAGCTGGGGAAGGAGGGGTTGGCACAATGAGCCCCGGTACGATAGTCGGGGTCGTCTCGTGCAGCGGGGAGTGCTGCGCCCTGGGCACGGTGTCGAGGGTCGCAACCCGTCTTGTGCTTGAGGACCTGAGGCGCAGCAACACGACGACCATCTGCCTGCCCCTTTTCCTGGCCGGCGGGGAGGGCGAGAGGATGTTCGCTAAGGCGTATCCAACCATCTCGGTCGATGGCTGTGGAAAGGAATGCGCGAAGAGGGCGATCGAGAAATACAGCAACAGGACGGCATCCTCCATCGTCGTGGAGGACCTCCTCGAGAATTGGGGTTTGGCGGAGCCTACCTCCAGGAGGGAGTTGGACGAGGATGGCTTGGAGGCGGCGAAGCGGGTCGCTGAGGAGATCGCAGCTACCATCGATTCAATCCTGCTGCGTGGGAGGAGAGTAGAGCGTGCCTAAGTACGAGACCACCGCGGTCTGGGCCGGCGGGCATGACGGGGATCTATACTGCGGCAATGGGGCGAGGATGAGGTTTTCCGCGCCTGAGGGGCTACACGGCCGATCTGGGGCTCTCACGCCCGAGGACGCCTTCGTAGGCGCGTTGAACATGTGCTTCATGCTGATGTTCATCTGGAGCGTCGAGAAGTTCAACATCAGCTTAGTCTCATACAGGTGTACGGCGGAGGGCCTGGCGGAGGAGTCGCTAGACCGGACATCGGCCTTCACGAGGATGGTGCTGCGACCGAGGATAGAGGCTATAAACGCCGAGGTGGGAACGATTCGGAGGGCCCTGAAGCTGGCCGAGAAATACAGCCTCGTCCTCCAGTCGATCAAGGCGAAGGTGGCCATCGAGCCTGAGATAATTGTCTCTTAGCCACTGGAAAGAAAAGTCCCTATTCACGACATCGGTTGAGATCCGCAGCATCTGTACATCGAGGAGGCGCCAGCCGCATAAACAGTGATAAGGAAACTCCGCCTTACGTATCTGGGGGCCGAGCTTGGGAAGGGAGAGGTCGATGCCTCCTCTGATCACGGCGGAGACGGCGCAGGCGATCCTCGGGGGACGCCTCAAAGTCTCTCTCGATCTCGGCCTCTCCTTGGTGGATGTCTCCGCCGATGAACGAGGCGTAAGGCTTCCGGGCGGATTCACCGTCGGCTTCGAGGACCTGAAGCGGGTGGCGGGCAGGGGGGACAGCGTGTTCTTCTCCGAGGGGGGGTCTCTCTGCCAGGTGGCCGTCTGGGACGGGCGCTTCTACAGGCTCTTGTCGACGGCTGGGGCTCCGACGGTCGAGATCGACGGCGTGAGGATGCACAGGACCAAGGGTGTCACGCCCGATGTCGATGCTCGGATGAAGGTTGAGGCCCTCGGTATCGGAGGGGGGAGGGTCTTGGACACCTGTACCGGCCTGGGCTACACCGCCATCGCCTCGCTCCGATGCGGCGGAGAGCTCGTGGTTTCAATCGAGCTGAGGCCTCCGATCATCAGGATTGCCGAGATTAACCCGTGGTCCGCGGGCCTCTTCGGGGACGAGCGTGTCCACGTCATCCTCGGGGACGCTTATCACGTGGTCGACGCCCTCCCCGAAGGATTCTTCGACTACGTCGTCCACGACCCTCCGAGGCTCGCCCATGCCGGCCTGCTTTACGGAGGCGAGTTCTACCGAAGGGTTCGCCGGGTTCTCCGGGAGGGCGGGGGGATCTTCCATTACACCGGGGAGCCGGGTTCGAGGTACCGCGGGGTTGACCTCCGCAGGGGCGTGATGAGGCGCCTCGGCCTGGCTGGCTTCGGTCGGCTGAGGTACCACGAGGGGGTCCTCGGCGTGACGGGCGAGAGGGTCGGCCCTTAACCGATCGGCGTGTTCGAGGGGGTTGACCCATTTGGGGCGTGTCCCCGTGGAGCCATAAATATATTTGGCGTCGGGCTGATCATGTGATTGCGCCCCGGTAGCTCAGAGGCCAGAGCGGCAGCCTTGTAAGCTGTTGGCCGCGGGTCCGAGTCCCGCCCGGGGCTCCATTTACGCGTTGGGTGGTTGTTGTGAGGTTTCGCGCGCATGTGTACGGGGTTTGACCCCCCTCTACTTCTTTTTTCGCCGTTGTTCCGTCTGCTTTTCTCGTTGTTTTTTGGGTTTGGCTGGGTTTTCTCGTTGCTATTCTGTGTTGTCTGATACTGTTCTGATGTCGTTCTGCTTGAGGGTTGCTGGGTCAGCGGGATTCCCTGACTAGCTCCGCGAAGCTCATGATGACCGTCTGCCTGAGCTGGCCGACGGTGTATATGCAGGCCTCGTGGGATGCGCCGTCGGTGGTGGGGGTGCACATGGCCGTGGCGC
>CAZPMB010000025.1:0-19670 GCA_964587735.1 uncultured Candidatus Bathyarchaeia archaeon
AGCTGCCCCGAGTGCGGCTCACCCCTCTTCCAGCTGAAGACAGGGGAGATCTGGTGTGCCAAGTGCCAGCGAAGGGTCGTCATCGTCCCCGAGGGCGGGGAGGCGGCGGCCGAGGCCATCCCGCAGCTCGACTCTCTAGAGCGGACCCTCCTCCAGAAGATCTCATCAATGGCGGGCCTCCTAGCAAAGCAGAGCGAGCCGGGGGAGCTAAGGGATACCGCCGAGGCCCTCAACTCCCTCCTGGCCTCCATCGAGAGGCTCAGGCGGATCAGGAAGGGATGACCCGCTAAAGGGCGATGACGACCGCCCCCGCCACGATGGCGATGCAGCCCGCCGCCGCCCTCCAGCCGAGCTTCTCCGAGTCCTTGAGCCAGAGCGCGCTCAGCACGAAGGAGAAGAGGGGGTTCGAGCCTATCAGGGCCGAGACGACCGAGACGTTCCCCGCCTCGAGGGCGTTGAACATGGTCAACCACCCGATGCTCACGACGACGCCTGAGGCGAGGAAGTACCTCCCGCTTTCGCCGCTCATCCTCACGATCGAGAGCCTGCGAGTTGCAGCGAGGTATGCGACGAAGGTGACGAGGCTTGAAACCGCCCCGATAAAGGCCCCGAGGGCCGCCTCCGGGAGCAGGTTCAGCCCGACCTTTCGGACGACGGAGGAGGCCCCGTAGAAGGCCGCCGAGGCGATGGGGATCGCCAACATCGAGGAGAGACGCGGGCCGCGGTCGTTTTCCCTCTCGCTGGTCAGGCCTATTCCGGAGACGATGAGGAGGGTGCCAACGATGGTTGGGAGGGTGACCCCCTCGCCGATGAACGCTACGGCAAAGGCCGTTGAGAATAAGGGGCTCGAGCCGATGATCGTGGCGCTCATTGGGACACCAAGCCTCTCAATTGATGTGTAGTTGAGCAACCTGCCCAGGGTCGAGGCGAGGAGGCCCGACATGACGAAGAAGGCGACGCCGAGCCAGCTGAACCTCATGGGCGGCCAAGCAACCAAGATCGACGATAGGACGACGACCTGGACGAGGGCGGCCACGATCGCGCCCGTGATGGGGTTCGAGCCCCTCATCCCCTTCCTGGCTAGGACGGCGCTGGCCCCATAGCTGAATGCCGTGAAAAGGGAAAGGGACTCAACATACATCGGGGGCCACTGGGTCATCCCTTAAGCGTGACCCGTGTCCGATTTAAGTGATTCTGGTATCAGCCGTCCCCTTGCCTCTGCTCTCAAGGAGCCCCTGCACCAGGTCGAGGAGCTCAGCCTGCACCACCATCTTCGGCCTATCCGCGTCAACCTTCACGAGCTCCCCCTGCCTGGACAGCTGGAGGTAGATCTCCCTGACCTTTCTGAGGTACTCGGCGGCCTCGAAGACCGTGCGCCTCCTCTTCACCCTGCTCAGGCTGAACTCCGGGTGTATGTCCAGGAGTATCGCCAGGTCCGGCTTGGGGGCAAACCTGTTCATCTCCCTGATCCAATCGAGGCTGACGCCCGCGGCGCCCTGATAGGCAAGGCTCGAGTACAGGTAGCGGTCCGACACGACAATCCGCCCGTGCCTGAGGGCGGGCTCGATAATGGATTTCACGTGCTCGTACCTGTCAGCGGCGAAGAGAAGCGCCTCCGTCTCCGGAGGCAGGCGCTGCCCCCCGCTTCGAGCGTATTTCTTGATGAAGCTGCCGACGCCGTTCCTGCTCGGCTCCGAGGTCTGGAGCACGTTTAGGCCCAGCTGGCGGAGCTCGCCGGACAGGGCTTTTATGTGGGTAGACTTGCCGCTGCCGTCGATGCCCTCAAAGACGATGAAGACGCCGTTCTCGGCCATCCCGATGATATCTGGGGCGGAGAGCGATAAATTGCTTTTGAGGGCTTTCTAAGACTAAGGCATGTTATAGCTGGAAGAGCTCCCTGTCGAAGTTGGTGAGGAACTCGGCCTTCTCCTCCTTGACGAGGACCATGTCCTCGACCCTGAGGTAGTACTCGCCCGCGTGCCAGAGCTTCGGCTCGAGGCACATCACCATGCCCGCCCTGAGGACGTCGTCGTTCTCCGGCCTGAGCCAGGGCGGCTCGTGGACCTCGACGCCGATCTGATGGCCCACGTTCCCCGTCTTCAGCCTCGCCCTCAGGTAGTCGCCGTAGCCCTCCCTGTCGAGCGCGCCCTCGATCCTGGGGAAGACGTCGCGGGCCCTCATGCCCCCGTCGTGGATCTGGTCGACGGTCTCGACGACGGCCTGCTGGAGGGCCGCGTAGCCTCTGTTCGCCTCTTTGCTCGCGGGCCCCCAGTAGACGCTCCTCCCCCAGTCCGAGCAGTATCCGTTCATGACGAAGCCGACGTCGAAGGCTATCGAGCACCCGGAGATGAGGCCCCTGTCCTTGGGATACGTGAACGGGTCCTCCGAGGCCTCCGAGCCCGCCCTGACGAAGCCCCCCGTCGGCGGGAAGGAGACGTCCGAGGCCCCCATCCTCCTCCCCATCATCTCTATGTTCAGCCTGAGCTCGTTCTGGGTGACGCCGTCCTCGACCCCGGAGATGATCTCCTCCATGACGTTGTCCGTGAACTTCGCGACCTTCCTGAGCAGCTCGACCTCCGCCGGCTCCTTGACCGCCCTGAGGTGGTCCATGAGGGCCTCCGCGCTCCTGAACTTCGCGCCCTTGAAGGCCTTCGCGACCTCGATCCACGTCGAGCCCCAGACGTGGTCCCCGACGCCTATCCTCCCCTTATCCCAGCCCAGATCGGAGGCTATCTTCTCAACGAACTCCTTGTAGTTTTTCCCCTGCTCGACGACCCTGACGTCGCCGATCCACGTCTTCTCAGCGTAGCCGGATGAGTCCTTGCTCAGAGTCAGTATCGGCTCGCCCTTCTTGGGGACATACACATCGTCCTCGGGGGACATCAGATCTGTAGCCCTCCTCCACTCCACCGGCAGCCCCGTCAGGTACTGGAAGTTCTGGCATGAGCCATAGACGACGAGGTCGATCCCGAGCTCCTCCATTCTCTCCTGGAGGCCGTCCATCCTCCTCTTGAAGTCAAAATCCAATTTCATCAGCCCCAAAGCCCTCTTCAGGGTCCTGATCGTACCTAGGTGGGCAAGCGATAAATTACTTTTCATCGGTGATAGATGTAGACGCGCACTCTTTCTGGTGGTGGAGCCATGGGTGAGAAGGATACCGCGACCTTTGACACGACTCAATGGCACAATGTTCAGCCTCCGGAGTTCATGGACATCTCCAGGCGGTTTGAATACGACGAAGACGCGATCCTCATGCTCAAGAAGTGGCTGAGGCTGACCGAAGGGCCCGAGACCATCGTCGAGGTGGGCTGCGGAAGCGGATTCTTCACTGAAAAACTGGTGAAGATGGCTCCCGGCTCTAAGATCATAGGGGTCGAGCCCGACGACGTGCTTAGGGAGTACGTAGAGGCCAAGGGGCTTCCGGGGGCTGAGTTCCTCAAGGGAACGGCTGAGAGCATACCGCTCCCGTCGGGGGGCTCGGACTTGACCGTCTGCCACGTCGTCCTGAACAACCTCCCCGACGTTCAGAGGGCCGTGGCCGAGATGGCCAGGGTGACCAGGAGGGGCGGCGCAGTAGCGGCCATAGAGCCCATTGGGAAGAGCGTCAACTACTGCCCAGACCCTGAGCTGAATGAACTGAACGAGAAGGCCGACAAGGCCTTCGGCATGGGGGCCTGGAAACCCAGGTGGGAGGCGATCGACTACTCCAAGGACCTCAAGAACAAGCAGGCCAGATACCCAGAGGTCTTCCACTCCTGCGGCCTCAAGGGAGTCGAGGCCCACGGGCTCCTCTCCGTCTTCCTCATGAGCGACGCGAGGCTGGAGAAAGAGGATGTCGTAAAATGGCTGTCGGACCGCCTGGACTTCTCGCTCAAGGACGAGAGGAGGATGAGAACAATCCTCGAGAGGGGCGGACTAGCCGAAGGCCTGATAGACGAGTACCTAGCAAAGAACAGGGAGTACACAAAGGGGCTCCTAGAGAACCCCGAAAGGATCTCTGAGACCCACCAGCTGGAGGCCGTGGGAAGGATCGTGACGGTAGGCTTCAAACCATAGAATCTGATACGGAGCGCAGCTAATCGACGACCTCTATGACGCCTTCGTCTGCCATGACCCGCATGAACACCCCGTCCTTCAGGGCCTCAAGGGGATCTCTATCGAGCTTGTCGACGAGTGGTATGCCGGACATCACGCAGCCTGTGGCGATGATCTCTTCGGTCTCTCGGTTGATAATGGCCACGGGTGCCGTTCCTACCTTCTTCATTCGGTAGATCACGTAGCTGCCGACCGTGCTGCCCTTACCAGATGGAAATACGAAGACCTTTCCTGTGATGCACTCGCCCTCTAGCGCATGCCCCCTTTCAACGACGATGCCCGTCTGGGGGTCGATGCCTCCGAAGAAGCTGACGGGTTCGCTGCTCACGATCGCCTCGCCCTCGGCGTAGCCTCCGACCACCTTTCGACCCCTCAACTTCATTCTTTGCCCTCTCCGAGAAGCTCCCGGATGGTTCCGATCTTGGTCTCCAGCCCCATCCCGGCCAAGTAATGGGCGGCCTTGAAGCTGTTCGTCGCAACCTCCCTCCAGCCCATCTCCCGGAGGGGCGCAACGACCATGCAGGTGTCCCTGTACACCCTCCCCCCTGCACCCTCGATCGCCCCGATATAACCAGCCTCCTCTGCCCTCGCATAGACGCCCCGGCTGGTGAAAACCATGAGCTTCTCTTTCAGGTTCCTCCCGATCACGAGGCCCGCTATCTCCTTGATCTCGTCAACAGTCGCGTGTGGGCAGCCCAAGACGATGATGGGGTCCTTCAGAGGCCTCGTGAGCCATGAAACGGCCTCTTCGAGGTCCGCCCTCCCCACGGATATCTCCTCGATCCCGCCCAGGTAACGCTTAACCTCGCCCGCCTCGGGGGTCACCCCCTCGCCATGCCAGAGGGCTATGCCCCCGCTTGTGGCGCAAGCCGCTCCAAGGGCCTTCATGGACTCAACTTTCGGCCTCCTCAGCCCCCTGAAGTAGGGCACCCTCGAGCCGAGGCGCTTCCCCGTAACATAGCCGAGGGCGCTGTAATGCATGACATCGCCGAGTTCCGCCTCGACTTTAACGACCACATCCGGGCGCCTCTTCTCCTCCAGCCTGTAGCCGTATAGGGCGGCGAGGCCCGTCACCGCGCTGGCCAGGGAGGTCGGGCCCGACTCCCTGTTGGTGCGGGCGCCGATGACCGAGTTGACGAAGCAGACCGCCGAGGACTCGGCCCAGGCGACCTGGGAGCCGAAGCCGGGTTTGTGGCCCACGAGGTACGGAGTGCAGGTGCATGTCGGTTCGATGCCCATCTTATCGAAGGCCCCGATGACCCTGCTCTGCCCCCGGGCGAACCCCTCGGGGACCCCCATCTCACGCCACTCACCCGCGTCCATCCCCGCCGGGTTCAGGGTCGCCCTGACCCTCGCCCTGGCCCCGAGATCGGCCTGCTCCTCCAGCCACTCGAGGCCCGCATCGCCGAGGTTATTGTATGAGACACCTGAGACGTGGGCGCTCTCGACTTGGACGAGCCTCTGTGCGCCGAAGACCTCTCCGAGCGTGACGATGAGCTCCAGCATCTTGGCAGCCGCTGGCCCCTCCCCCCCGGCCAGCATCCGCTCCTGCTCCCTCGTGAGGTACAGCCCCAACACCCCCGGATCAGATCACCAGCATGGAGGCCTGTTTATAACTATCACGAAGCCCCTGGACCGAGCCGCTCCAGCAGCCTCTTGACCCTGTCCGAGATTGGGATCGCCCCTCTATCGAACTTCTCTTTGGGCTTGTAAAGGGGCCTGGTTGCGTCTATGCCAACCTTGCAGCCCAACTCCCTCTCCTGATCGGAGGTAGGGTCGAGGCTTGAGACCCTGACGTTCGGCACCACCAGCAGGTCCTCGTCGCCCCTGAACCTGGTCGCGATGGCCCACTCCACCTGCTCCATATCGAATGGGTCGATGTCGGAATCTACGACCACCGCGTGCTTCAAGCTCGGGTGGGCCGAGAAGATGGCCATGAGCACGTTCTTAGGGTCCCCCTCCCTGAACTTCTCGAAGCTGACGACGCAGTGGAGCCAGCCAGAGCCGCCGAGGGTCATGTTAACCCCCCTGACCGTGGGGACGACGTTCCTCACATAGTCCCAGATGCGGACCTCCTGGGGCATGCCCATGAGGAGCCGGTGCTCCGCCCCTGCAGGCAGCAGCGCCTGATATACGTAGTCCTCCCTGTGCATCGCTCCGATGAGCTCGACCACGGGCTGGCTCCTCTCCACATCATAGGTCCCAGAAAGGTCCACGAAGGGCCCCTCCGCCGCCTCCTCGTCGAGGCGCAGCCTCCCCTCGAACACGAGCTCGGCCTCGGCCGGCGCTAGGGCTTCCACGTGCTCGCACTCCGTGAGCTTGAGCCCGCCGCCGAGGAGGGTGTTTGCGACCTCGAACTCCGACGTCCCGAAGGGGGCCGGCATCGCGGCGGCGAGGAGGACCGTCGGGTGCAGCCCGATCGAGATGCTAATGTCGATGCTTTTTACGCCTGCCTCCTTGGCCATCTGTTTGATCCTGTACAGGTGGCGGGGGACGATCCTTATCCCCATCCGCCTATCGCCGAGGACCAGGAGCCTGTGGAAAGAGACGTTCTCCACCGACCCGTCCGGGCTCCTGGCGTAGACAACGCCGGAGGTTATGTAGGGGCCCGGGTCCTTCTCGAAGTGGGTGAGGATGGGGAATTCGCTCAGGGTCGGCCTGCCCACCACTTCCTTCACGGGCCCGTCTCCAATCTGACAAGGCGTCGGGTTCCTCATGGCGTGGAGCAGACGCCCATAGAGGTCATCGGGGTCGATGCCGATGGCCTCTACAATGCGGCCTCGGGTTCCGCATATCCCTCCGACAATCTTTGTATCATAGCCCTCCACGTTATCGAAGGCAAGAGCCTTGCCGCCGTCGAACGCCTTCAGAGCTGCCGATATCTCGTATCGGGGTGAAAGCGTCTCCTCGACGTGCACGAGCTCGCCCTCGGCCTCCAATTTGCCCAGAAATTGTCTAAGGTCATTCATTTTGATCCCTCAGATTTCAAACCACTGTCGATCATCAGGTTCCTGGCGAGCTCCAGCAGCACCCTCCCGGCGGCGTCCCCCAACGCCAACGGCATGTTCGTGGAGACGAGAGCCATCTTGCCTGTATGGGAGGATATGTGCATCCCCAGGATCAGCCCTAGCTGCCGGTCCCTTTCCCCAAGCAGGGGCGAGGAAGACCTGTCTGGGAGTGTCACGGTCAGCGTCCCCAGGCGCGGCACGTCTCCCTCCCAGAAGAGGGCGATGACGGCATTCCCGAGCTCCGTCAGCGCTCCGTGGAGCATCTTGTCCCTGAAAGGGGCGTCTCGCGTCGAGAAGTTGAGGCCCATCCCCCCTCGGTCCCTCCTAAGGGCTTTTAACCAGTTAAGGATTCCCTTCCCTGAAACGTTAAAAACGCCCTCGACAGTGTTGAAACGGTGGGTCCGCTGAGGCTCCTCGTGGTCTCCGATATCCACAGCAACCTCCCAGCCCTAGAGCGGGTCCTGGAGGACGCCGGGGTCTTCGATGGTGCCATATGCGCCGGGGACGTCGTCGGCTACGGACCCGATCCGGCCAAATGTATCGAGGGTCTTTCCGGTCGAAACGTCACGTGCGTGACGGGAAACCACGACCAGGCGGCCGTCACCGGAGACTCGTCAAACCTCAACGAATACGCGGCTGAGGCCATCCGCATCAATCGACGTCTCCTGATCAACAGCCATGTGGAGTGGTTGAGGTCTCTCCAGAGCAGCCTGAGCCTCGAAGTTGAAGGGGTCCGGATATCCGTCTTCCACGGGAGCCCCTACCAACCGTTGGTAGATTACATATACCCGGAGGAGGCGCGGCAGATGGCGGGGGGATTCTTCGACGACACCGGCTCAGACCTCCTGATTTTGGGCCACACGCACGTCCCGTACTTCTATCGATTCCATGAACACGTTCTGTTGAACCCCGGCTCAGTCGGGCAGCCGAGAGATGGTGACCCCAGGTCCAGCTACATGCTGGTGGATGTCGCCGAAGGCAAGATCGATGTCTCGCACGAGCGCGTCTCCTACGACATCGTGGAGGTTGCCTCGCGGATGCGCCAGCTCGGTCTGCCGGAGATGCTATCGATCAGGCTCTTCAACGGATGGTGACGCTCAGACCACCCTCATCAGCTTCTCCTCGTGGTAGCCAACGATGACCCTCCTGTAGCCCCTCATGCGCTCGTCGAGCTCGGGGTCCCCCGTGTCGACGGTCAGAGCCCTGAGGCCCTGGAGCTTCACGGGCGTGGCGACGATTATTATCCTGTCTAGCCCGACCTTCCTGATGACCCTGGGGCTTATGGGCTGGTTCCCCCTTCCGAGGATGGAGCCCTGTCCGCCGAGGGGGCTGAGCACTATCCATGCATCGCCGCCGGCCACCCTCAGGAGCCCGTCCTCGTCCGCGTCCCTGACGATAAGCTTCCCATCCCTGAAGACGTCGATGCCCAGGATCGTCTTCTCCACGCCCAAGACCTCGGCTACCTTCGCCACGGTAGAGCCTGGCCCCAAGATGTAAGTCGAGCCGGGCCTCATCTCCTCGACGACCCTCGACGCCACGGCCTCCTTCATCAGCTCCTCGTCCACACCAGAGGCAGCAACCTTGCCGTTGAGGACCATCTCAGCCACGTACGGGGTCTTCGCGTAGCCTCTGAGGGAGGCCGAGAGCCTTCCGGACCTGTAGGCTTCCTCGTCGATGTCCATCACCTCCCTCTCGACAAAGTCCACTCCGCCGTCGAGGAGTCTCAGAACGAGCTGGGAGGCAGCCTGGGGCGTCGAGGCGAAGACGGCGCTGAACATCTTGACCCCCGACGGAACCCCGAGGATGGGCACCTGCATGTCGATGGCCTCGACGATGTCTGACGCCGTCCCGTCGCCGCCGGCGAATAGTATGAGGTCGACGCCGAGCCTTCCCATCTCCCTGGCCGCCTCCTTAGTGTCTTCGGCCGTCGTCGCCTCCTTCTCGCCGCCCCCTACCACGCTGTAGTCGAAGCCCATCGAGCTGAGCAGGTCCGCCCCCATCCCGCCCGCCCACGTTAGCCACTCAAACCTGTCCCGTGCAGCCTTAAGCCCGCTCAGGGCCTCCCTCGCCCTCGCCGGGGACCACGGCTCGGCACCCCTCGCCAAGGCTTCCTTCAGGGTCTCGGCGCCGTCCGTTCCCTTTAGGCCTACCCTGCCGCCCATGCCCGCTATGGGGTTGATGATGAGCCCGATTCGCACATCGCGTCCCACCTCCCTTATAGGAAGTTAAATAAAAGCCTCCTACATCACTAATGTGGAGACCGGGGAAAAATGGCGATGACATCGATGCTCGGCAGGTTCGGCAGCCTGTTGAGAGGCATCTCCCGCTTGAGGCCAAGGCTCGCGAGGAGGACCATCCTTGAGGCCTCGATTCTTGGGATGGTTCTAGTGATCGCCGTCGTCTTCAGGGTGATAAAGATCAGGTGGGGCACAATCCTGGACGAGTACGACCCCCTATTCCAGTACAGGGTGACGGAGTACGTCGTGAGGAACGGCTACTCGGCCTGGTTCAGCTGGCACGACACCATGAGCTGGTACCCCATGGGCCGGGACATATTCAGAACGTCATTTCCAGGCGTGCCCTTCGCGGCGGCCACCGCGTACCACGTCCTCAACGCCCTTGGGTTCACGGTCTCTGTTTACGATGTCTGCCTGTTCTTCCCCGTGTTCATGGGCGTGATTACATGCGGTTTGATGTACTTCCTTGGGAAGGAAATCGGGGGGAGCACGGTCGGCCTCTTCGCGGCGTTCTTCATGGCGATAAGCCAGCCCTTCATCGGCAGGACCTCCCTGGGGTTCTATGACACCGAGAACACGGGTATCTTCTGCATGACAGCCCTATCACTGTTCTTCCTCCGATCAATCGACAAGGAAAAACCTCTCCAGTGGACAGCTTTCTACTCCGTCCTCAGCGGCCTCTTCCTAGGGTACGCCTTCGCCTCATGGGGCGCGGCCAGGTTCCCCGCGGGGCTCCTCACCCTCTTCATTGTCGCCTCGCTCGTCCTGAAGCTCTACAACAGGCGGTACCTCATATCTTATGGCTTAACGATCGGCGTGGGCTACACAATCGCCGCCATTGTCCCCACTCTCGGAATGAATTTCGTAACCAGCGTCGAGAGTATGACCGCATTTCTGATCTTATTCTTCGTTGCGGTGTACGAGGTTGCCAGTAGGGTGATGGACGAGCGGAGGGTGCTGCTCCTGATGGTCTCAATCTTCGTGCTGTTGGTTGTCGCCGTGTTCGGCCTTGAATCCCTCGGCTTGATAAAGCCCATAGGGATCAAGTTTTGGCGGGTGATTAACCCCAGTGAGGCACTGAAGAACGTGCTATACTCCTCGGTGGCCGAGCACAAACGGTCGACGTGGACGAACTTCTTCGGCGAATTCGGCCTGATTCTGATACTGGGTATGTTCGGCACCTTCTACGCCCTGAGAAATCTCGAAAGCAAACGCCTCTACGGGGCCCTCTTTTTCGCGACCGCCATGTACTTCGCCGCCTCGATGACGAGGCTCTCCCTGATCCTCTCTATACCCGCCGCCATTATGCCAGCGTACGGGCTCAACGAGCTGATGAGGCCCTTCGTCAGAGCCTCGTCCCAGTGGGAGGACTCAAGGAGGGCTCGACGCAGGAGGGCGGCGTTCGGCGTCGGTAAGGAGCTGGCCATCGTCTTCACGCTATTCATCTTCGTCGCCATGCTGCCCAGCGTCTGGGGTTCGATCGAGGCCGCAAACGTCCCTGGCCAGCTCACTTGCTCAAGCATCTTCGCCTATCTCGGGGGGAGTTTCCCCCAGGACTGGCCTCAGGCCCTCCAGTGGATGAGGGACAACCTGCCCGAGGACGCGATCGTCGTCTCATGGTGGGACTACGGCTACTGGATAGAGACCCTCGCGAACAGGACCACCCTCGCCGACGGTGCCACACTGAACAGGACCCAGATAGGGAACATCGGCAAGATCCTGATGCTGAACCAGACCGGGTCCCTCCCGATCCTGAGGAAGTACAACGCGACGCACATCGTCGTCTTCAACGCCGTCAACCCGAGCAACCCGGAGCAGGCGATAGGCCACGGAGACAACGTCAAGTGGTCCTGGATGGTCCAGATCGGCGACATGGAGCTGTCGGACTACATCGACGAGAACGGGAATCCAACCGACAAGTACGATAAGTCGACCCTGTACAGGCTGATGACGAGGAACCCGGACACCGCCTTCAAGCTCGCCTTCGCGTCCCAGTACAACTTCGTCTTGGTCTATAAGGTCGACTATAGCGCTGTTCAAACGTAGAAGGGCTGCCTGTCTTCATCCGCCTCGTTGGCCTCTCTGAGGCCCTTCTCGATCCCCTTTTTCGTAACCTCTATATCGTGCTCTATGAAGGTCTCGGCGAACTTGTTCAGGGCGTCGCTCATCTCGTTGAGCTCGTCTCTGGTGAACTTGCTCATTATGTCGGGGTTGTTCACGTACTGGAGCCAGCCGAGGATGCTGTGGTTGATAGCAAAGAGGGCTCTGTGTATCGACCTGACCAGCGCCAGCCTATCCGGCTTCTCCATCTCCATCGACTCCCTGACCTGCTCCAGGAACGCGCCGCACTCCCGTATCCACTGCTCCGCCATGCTTTCACACACCTCCCGCTGGGATCCATCTTCAACAGAGCCCCTCGGCTAATATCCTTTTTGGAAACGGTTTACCCATCACGGCGCAGAATATCGCACGATTAACAACGTTTGTGCATTTCTTCTCCGAAGCATGATAGTCGGAACACGGCCCGTTCATGGTTGTAGGGAGATAGGAATTGATGCAGCACCTAATCTTTATGAGGCGACGAGCCCAATACCGTTGGATCCTTAGATGGTATCGAAGATAAGGGCGTCCCACATCCTGGTTGATAAGCAGTCCCAGGCCCTCCAGGTCCTCGAGGAGCTCAAGGCGGGAAGGGGGTTCGAGGAGCTGGCGAGGAAGTACTCAACCTGCCCCTCGGCGAAGAGGGGCGGCGACCTCGGCTTCTTCGGCAGGGGGCAGATGGTGAAGGAGTTCGAGAGGGCGGCCTTCGACCTCAGGGTCGGGGAGGTCTCACAGCCCGTCAAGACCCAGTTCGGCTACCACATCATAAAGAAGACCTCAGAGAAGTGAGGGCAGGGTTCGATTCCCGATCTCAACTCGCTATTGCTCTTTCCTCGTCCTCGGTTCTTCGATCAGCTTCTCAGCTTATGCCCGATGTGTGTGGGTGGAGGAGGGCCCTCATGGCCGTCAGGGCCAACCCCACGGCATCCCTCCGTATGTCCCTGAAGGCCTCGCACTCGACCCAGCAGCCGGGACACTCCCCCCTCCCGACCATGCCGCGGGCCCTTGAAGCTTCCTCGGAGCCCCATATCTCCTCCATTGAGCTCTCCAATGCATTCCCCATTCTGACGTCGAGGAAGATGCACGGGTAGACGTTGCCGTAGGGGTCGAGGAAGAGGGAGTCCGAGCCCGCCGTGCACCGCAGCCACCTGCGCGCCGGGTCCCGGACGAAGTCCACCACCCCCCGCATGTAGCGTAGCGTGGGTGTTGAGGCGATCAGACCTCTGTCTCTGAGGATCTCCCTCCCGATCCCCTGGATCATGGGCAGTAGCTCCTCCGCGTCCCTCTCCATTGAGAGGGGGCCCCCGATGTTCCTGTAGTAGATCCTGCTGAAGTTGACCGGTCGGAGGCTGAACCCCGCCCCGTAGCTCCCGGCGAGCTTAAAAACCTCCCGGAGATCCTTGAAGTTCTCCGGCGTGACTGTCATTCCGACCGCCAACTCGAGGCTCGGGTACTCGCCCCTGATGGCCGAGAGCCTCCTGAGGGTCTCCATCGCCCTCTCGAAGCTCCCGACGAGGCCTCGAACGTTGTCATGGGTTTGCCCGAGCCCATCCATCGAGACGCTGACCCCGAGGCCCTCGCCTTTGATGCCCTTCAGTATACCCCTCGTCGCATCCTCGATGGTCTCCGGGTCCATGCCGTTGGTCGGTATCCAGAAGGAGCACCGGGGGAGGCGCCCGCGGATCATAGAGACGATCTCCGGGAGGTCGCCCCTCGTGAAAGGCTCTCCGCCGGTGATCTGGATCGATCTGACCCCGCCAAGGAAGCCCTTGTTCAGCTCGAAGAGGTCTCGAATATCGCTTAGCGTCATCTCGCCTCGGCGTGGGTCCTCCATTCTCCATATGCCGCAGGTCGTGCAGCGGCCGTTGCAGCGGTAGGTGACGGCGAAGTTCGCGATCATCGTCGGACGCAGATGTTTTCCAATGCGCCGTTGCGCGCTCGGCGTGGTCCTCGCTGACCCTTTCATCAGGGTGTTCCCCCCGGGCGCGCGCTTCTGTTCATAGGAGTTGATCGCTCCGACGTGCAAGATCAACTGATTGTAATTTACAATTATAACTTTCACTCTGTTTTCTGCACACTGCGCAGTTGCGGCATAACCTTTATCTTAACACAGCCCGATCTCTGTTCGAAATCCGGAGAGGTGCGTGCTTTGTCCTTCAGGATGGGTAGGGTAGGTGATCTCAGGGTGGGCTCGTACGCCATCGTCGACGACGAGCCGTGCCAGATTGTGGACATTCAGAAGAGCAAGCCCGGCAAGCACGGGAGCGCAAAGTTCAGGTGCAGCGCCATCAGCCTTTTCGACGGGAGCAAGCGCGGATTCGTCAGCCCTGTCGACGCCACAATCCAGATCCCGATCGTGGAGAAGAGGAGCGGCCAGATAGTGTCCGTTGGACCGACCACCGTTCAGCTCATGGACCTGGAGACGTACGAGATATTCGACATGGCCAAGCCCAAGGAGGAGGATATAGCGTCGAGGCTGGCGTCGGGCAGGGAAGTCGAGTACTGGAAGATCATGGGGCGCTTCAAGATCCAGCGGGTCAAGGGCTGATTCGAAGGAGTACCGATGAAGCGCGTCGAGCAGATGCACATCAGGCCCCGCATGACCGTCGGAGAGCTCGCCGACGAGATGCTGAGGGCCGGCGTCATAGGCGCCGGCAGGGTCGGCAGGGCCGTCGAGATCGTTGCAGAGATGTTCTCCGACCCCGAATACACGACGTTCATCACCCTTTCCGGGCCTCTGGTCCCGAGCGGGATGCGGCAGGTCCTCACCGACTTGGTGAAGGGGAGATATGTCGACGTCGTCGTCACCAACGGGGCGAACGTCGTCCACGACCTCGTTGAGGCCATGGGGGAGCAACACTACATTGGGCGCGTGGATTCGGACGATGCGAGGCTCCTGGAGGAGGGCATAAACCGGGCGTACGACATCTTCATCGAGAGCCACGTCTTCACAGACCTGGAGCGGTTCATCGGCGGCATCCTCGACGAAATCCCTGAGGAGAGGCGCATCGGGGTCCCCATCCACGGGCTTCTCAGGGAGATCGGTCTCCTCCTCGAGGACGAGGGCTCGATATTGTACAACGCCGCGAGGCGGGGCGTGCCGATCTTCAGCCCGGGCTTCCTCGACTCGATGCTCGGCATCCCCCTCTGGATGTACTCTAAGATGAGCGGCCTGAGGATCGACCCGATCAAGGATTTCGACCTCTTCGCCGAGAAGGTGTACGACGCGAAGAAGGCCGGGGCCATCATCCTCGGCGGCGGGACGCCGAAGCACCACACCCTCTACATGAACACACTGCGGGAGGGGCTTGACGCAGCGGTACAGATAAGTTCCGCGAGGGTTGAGGACGGAAGCCTGAGCGGCGCGCCCCTCAGGGAGGCCGTGAGCTGGGGCAAGGTGAAGGGCGAGAAGACCTCAACCATATTCGGCGACGTAACGATCGTCTTCCCCCTCATCGTCGCCGCAGCGCTGGAGAAGGTAGAGGGCTAGATTTTTAGCCTACCCACTTATACGAGCAACCTGGTTCCACCGTCTACCTGAATGGTCGCCCCGGTGATGTAGGAGGCGTCGTCGGAGGCGAGGAAGACGATGGCCCTGGCGATATCCCTGGGGTGGCCCACCCTCTTGAGGAGGGTCCTCTCGATCCAGTAACCCTTCTCCTCCTCCGTCATGCCCCAGGTGTCGACGGCCCCTGGAGAGACGGCGTTCACCCTTATCGGGGCGAACTGCCTGGCGAGGCCGCGGGTCAGCGGGGTGCCCGCAGCCTTTGTGAGGGTGTAGTCTATGCCCCCAGCGTCCCAGTCCATCACGACGTTCACGATGTTGCCGCCGGTCTCCCTGAGATACCCCGCAGCCCTCTGGCTGCAGACGAGGACCCCCATGATATTGACCTGGGCCATCCTCCTCCAGAGGCCCCAGTCCGGCTTGTCGAAGTCGAACATCGGGGGCGGGTGCTGCGCCGCGTTGTTCACCAGAACGTCTATCCTCCCCAGCCTCTCGCGGGCGGCCTCCATCATGGCCCTAACCTCCTCAGGCTCCGAGACATCGGCCTTGTAGGCGAAGGCCTCGCAGCCTATCTCCTCGACGTCTCGGACGGTCCTCTCCGCCTTACCCGGCGAGGAGCGGTAGTTGACGACGACGTTGGCCCCTCCCATCGCAAAGCTCCTCGCCGTCTCGCTGCCTATCCCGCCGCTGGCGCCGGTGATTACCACGGTTTTACCTTTAAAAGACATTTCGAACTCGGCTTTTACAGAATCTGTTTGGTATTAATCGTTTCTGGTGGCGGGCGGGTGCTGTACATTGTCAAGAGCCTAATTTCAGATCCTCAATAACCCTCTTGATCTTTTCTGGCTCGATGCCGTGCTTCTTTGCTGCTCCCTCCAGCCTTTCTTTATCGAGGAGGGTTATTGGCCTCTTGCTGAGGGGTTCGATGGATTCGCGCATCAGCTCAATCCGCATCACGTCCCACCTCGTGTAGTGGCCGAGGGCGTCGAAGTAGGCCTTCGTGTGGCGCCTGTCGTCGGCGTTCAGCTCCGCGTAGATGATCTCCTCCCTGTCGAAGACCGGCTCGCTGAGGCAGACCCCGGCAGGGTTGACTATGAAGCTCCCTCCGGCGGCGATGTTGAAGTCCCTGCAGTAGTCCGGCATCTCATCGTCGGGGAGGTACTGGCTTACGCTGATGACGAAGGTCTGGGTCTCGAAGGCGTACTCCCTTACTGCGTGCTCTATGTCGCAGAGGTGGGCTGGGTCTCCCTTCCTGTACCTCCTCTTCGCGCCGGGGTGGCACTCCATCACCCACCAACCCGGCCAGACGGCGCAGTGGATCTCCTCCCCCAGGACGGCCATCGCGGCCTTCTGCAGCGTCATGTGATGCTCGTAGCATACGATGCCGCCGATGACGCCGATCGGGGTTTCAAAGACCATGACATCACCCCCGTCCCCCATCCCCCAGACGATCCTCTCGGCGTGGGTGGGCATCAGCTTCCTGTGCCTGCCGAGGATGGATCCGTCGTTCCCGATGAACAGTATGGTGTTGTAAAGGGTGTCGCTCCCCTTCCGGTCGCTCATCTCCGTGCATCCGAGGGCCACTACGATGTCGGACTCCCTCGCCGCGTCGCAGAGGACGTCGGTGTCCCCGCTCGGTATCCTGAGCGAGTTCTTCTGGTACTCTACCATGAGGTCCGACCACCTGGAGATGGGCTGGAGCCCCCTCCAGTAGGGGTACCCCGGCACGAAGGTCTCCGAGAAGACGACTAGCTTCGCCCCCGCCCTGCCGGCCTCTGCGATCGTCCTGCACGCCTTGTCGACGGTCGCCTCCTTGTCCATGAAGACGGGGGCGACCTGGGCGGCCGCCACCTTCACCTTTTCCAACACAGTGGGTCACGAGAGGACTGCTCGGACGAAGTATAAGAAATTGAAGGAGCCGTCATGGCTCAACATCTAAGGAACAAACCCATTGTACGGCGTGTACAACGATTAAGGATGCATGGAGCTGATACTGGGCCGAGCCGAGAAAAAGTCCGGTGCGATCACACCCGTTTGTTGTTGAATGAAAAAGGCCTCGTTAGTCGGTAGATTATTCGCGTTGAGTGCCTTTCAGGTGTTCCGCTGTCATCAGACCGCTTCCCAGCTGGACCCTGACGAGCTTCTGGATCGGGATGACCTCGATGTTTGTCTCCTTCTCGATCTCTCGGTTGGTTTCCAGTATCCTGTTGCGTATCTCCTCCACGATGCCCTCGATCCCTTTGTGTCGGCCCCTCTTTAGCGCCTGATCTGCGACCCTGAGCATCATCCCCATCCTGAGCATCGATCCGAACCTCCCGGCCACCAGCGAGTCGAAGGCCTGGGCGACCGTTGCCTTCCCTTCGTATTCCTCTGCGGTCTCGGCGTGCCTCTTCCTTGGGGCCAGGCGCTTCTCGAAGTTTTCCACGTAGTCGGCCATCGTCTTGTACAGCCTCGTGGACTTGTCTGTTCTCTTCGCTAAGTACTCGAACTTCGACCTCAGGAAGGCGTAGTCCTCCTCGCTTATTCTTATCCCCTCAAGGACGGCCTCCCTCCTGTCGATGTCGGAAGGCGAATCGTCGGTGATCCTCTCGTCGAAGTAGTATGGCATCTCGCAGATCAGCATGAATCCGTCGCATGCGTCTCTGAGGTATCCGTGGCTGCTCGTGCCGTTCTCTATGAGGGTGGCGGGGTCGACGTCGGAGTGTTTCTCGTTGAAGTCGTAGCCCTCCTCGACACCGAACATCCTGAAGATGGCGTCGTCCAGCTTCTCGATGAACGGCGTCTCCGGCTCCCCCATGTGGAGGGGAAGCCCCTGCCCGCGGACGAGCTCGTGAAGCCGGGGATAGAGGGAGGAGGCCTCTTTGCCCAGGTACCAGTAGACTCCGCAGAACCCCGCGTTGTGCAGCGAGTACATGAAGTCCGGCCTGTGCTCGTCTATGAGGCTCATCAGGGCTCTGGTCTCGGGCAGTGGGTCGTGGAAGTGGAGGGTCTTGTAGTCCACGGGGAAGGTCCACTCGACCTGGTTCTTCCCGGGGGGCCTGTAGTAGTTGAGGGCGTACTTCAGCGGGGTGAACCTCCCCTTGAACCAGCCCTCGTTCAGCCGGGCGCCGTCTGGGTCGATGCACTTTACTATGTACCAGGTGTACCCCATCTCTTCCCTCAGCTCGTCGTCCTCGGCGAGCCTCCTGGACAGGTACTCCAGGGTCATGGAGCCTATCGGCTCGTTCGGGTGGGGGAATCCGAAGAGCAGGGCGTTCATCGGCCCGTCCCCGATCTTAAGGGCGTTTATCGGCGCGCCCTCGGTCGACTCACCGACCCGGAAGAAATCGACGTGCCTGTGCTCGTCCGCGAGGGCCTGGGAGCTGGAGTTCAGCTCGTCGACGTTGAGGAACTCCCGGTACCTGGGCACAGAATCCATTATCTCAGCGAGCCTATCCGATTCCATGTTCATCTAACTCTATGTCGGCGTCGAGTAGATTTAATTATACGGTGAATTGAGGGCTAACCGGACGAAAACTGCAGCCAAGAAATTATGATATGCGAACAATCGAAAGGCAATTATCCACCCGATTCAGAGGACCCATGTGGCGAGGGCATGAACCGACAGATTGCTGTCTGTGGCTTGGACTGTGGGAGCTGCGATATCTTCAGGGTGCCCAACGACCCCGAGGCCGCCAGGGGCGTCGCCGAGTGGTTCAGGCAGAGGGGTTGGATCAAGGAGGGCGAGGGGGCGGAGGACGTCGTCAAGCGGGCCCCCTACTGCCTCGGATGCCGTGGGGATCGGGCCGTCCACTGGTCGCCCGACTGCTGGATCCTGAAGTGCTGCGTCGACGAAAGGGGCCTGGACCACTGCAGCGAGTGCAGCGAATTCCCCTGCGAAAGGCTCTCAGAGTGGGCGAAGATGAACGATGGCTACTCCCGCGCCTTCGAACGCCTGAAGTGGATGAGAAACGAGTCGTGAGCCCGCGTCTTCGGGTTTGAGCGCCAAAACGAGCGGTCAACGCCTCAGGCGCATCTCGCAGAACTGGTCCCCCATGCTCCTCCTCTTGGAGTAGTGGTGCCTTATCGAGCCGTCGATCCCTCTCACGAGCCCCCTCTCGAAGGCCTCTATGGAGGCGCAGACCTGCGGGGTCCATCCCTTCTTGTCCTTCCACATGCAGCTTGAGACCCTGATTACCAGTTCGTCTCCAGTCTCCTCAGCGATCCAGCTCTTTATCCCGAACAGTCTGTGGTAGGCCATCAACACAAGCGCACATCCACGTAAGCCTGATGAAATGTCTAGGCGCCCCTGGATCTTCTGGGCGTGCTCCTGCCCCCACTCCTCCATCATCCTCGAGAGCCTTGCCCTGTCCCCCTCGCCGACCATGTCGAAAAATCGCCTGTACATGCTCCCCACCGCGCTCACGGCCTCCTCCCACTTGGTCCTAAGGGGGATCTTGTCGTGAACGACGGCGTACTCGTAAAACCTACGTCTGATCCCCAATGGTCCACCCCCTGGACCTTTATCGAAAGGTGACTATATCAGGGCTTCCACCTTGGCTGTCGAGCATCATCAAGAAAGAGAGGGGTGGATTAGGACTCGTCGGCTTTTCATAGGTTCTTCGCGAAAAATGCTTTGAGGCGCTCCTCTATGGGCTTCCCCATGCCGTAGACGTCGTGCTCCACGTCCGGGAAGACCTCGAGCTCAACCGCTGCGCCCGCCTTCCTGAGGGCCTCTGCGAGGGG
>CAZPMB010000025.1:19770-21856 GCA_964587735.1 uncultured Candidatus Bathyarchaeia archaeon
GCCCTGAAGAAGACCCTCTGCTCGCCATCCTTGAGCCTCGGTATCGCTGCCATAGAACACCCACGACACTAGGATGGTATGGTTGATGTTAAAAGGGTATACGCATCGAAGACGTGTACGAGTTTTGGGTCAGACCCTCTTCTTCAGGATCGCGAAGTAGTTGGCCCCCTCTGATCCGTACTTCCTCTCAAACACCCAACCCGTGGGCTCCAGGACCTCGATCAACTCGTCCTCACCAAGCATCAGCAGCTCGAACCAGTCGTCCCACTCGCCCCCGAAGCCGATGCGTATCTTGACGAGGCCGGGCGGACGCCTTCTCCTTCTGTTCTGCTCGTGGTACGCCAGGTGGGCTTGTTTGGTCGTCTTCAGGGGGTTCCTCGTCGAGGCGATTATCAAGCCGTCCTCCTTGGTTATCCGATAGAGAGAAGTGAGCACCTTCCTCGTCTGTTGGACATCACCAGCTATACCGAGGTTGTTCCCGAACATGACGACTGTATCAAAGTGGCTCTTAGGGAAGCTTAGGCTCCTAACATCCATGAGCCTGCAGTTCCTGACGCCCCGGAGCCTGGATACCTCCAGCGCCAGGGGGGATATGTCGATGGCAACGACGTCCAGCCCTCTGCTCTGAAGCCACAGGGCGACCCTCCCGGCTCCGCAGCCGACGTCTAGGACCCTGCCCCTGGTCTCCAATGCCGCCTCCTGCGCGTAGCGCGGCCATTCCTCGTATTTGATGAAGTATTCGCCTGCATTGTATTGGTCGATTTTCCCGTCATCCCTTTCGACGAGGTACTCGGCCGGTTCTCCGCGCAGATACGCCATCAATGCCTTACCGAAGGCGTCTGTCAAGTTTTAAACCCTCTTAACGGTTCTGTGACATCTACAATCCGCCTTCATTCAAATAGATTTGGGTCAGATGAACTGGGCTCTTCCCTATTTTTGAAAAAATGAAGCGTGGGTACTCTATTTTTCCAGCGATGGCGGTTGAATGCCTTCAGCGTAGCGACTCTATGAGGGCGAAGAGCTCTGACAGCCTCTTCGACTTCGCCCTCTTCAGCGAGATGTCGATCTTGTCCTTCGGGACGAACTTTATCGCCTCGGGTTCGCAGTATTTGACGCACTCAGGGTCGCCGCCGCAGAGGTCGCACTTGAATGCGACGTTCGTCGTAGGGTCTATGCTGACGCCACCGATCGGGCACGCCATGGAGCAGACCTTGCAGCCGACGCAGGTCTCGGCGTCGACGATCATTGCGCCGGTCTCCTTGTTCCGGGAGATTGAGTTAACCGGGCACGCCTCCATGCATAGGGGGTCGCTGCACTGCTGGCAGACCATGGGGACGTAGTTGTGGAACTTCCCCGCCCTCTCGTACCTGACGATCCTTATCCTCGACCTCGTCGGGTTGCTCTCCCCGGCGTTCCTCAGGGAGCAGGCGACCTCGCACGTCCGGCAACCGACGCACTTCTCGATATCGACCTGCAGGACCTTCTCCAACCCCTACGTCCCCCCTCGCTTCTCCGGGCCCAGCTTACCGTGTTTCTCGAGGACATTTGCCGCCTCCATCAGCCCTAGCCCCTCTAGGGTGCTCCGCCTAGGGAGCCCTGTCTCGACATCCCACGCCCTGAGGCGATAGTACTCGTCCTTCATCTTCTCGAACTTCTTCCTGTCAAGTTTCCTGCCTTTCTGGGGGCCGTCCGGAATCGGGGTCTCGAAAAAGAAGTCCGGCAGCCTGTCGGTCGCCCTGGTACGCCCGTCCCTCACGACGACGGCCCTCTCGAGGTTGCATACCCTCTCGCCGATCCTGAAGAGCCCAGCCTCGTCCATGGGGATCCCCGTCGCCGCCGTGAGCCTCTCGGCCGCGAACTCGTAAGACGTGTCGCCGAACTGGGAGCCGGGGGCGCCCACCCGCCCCGGCCTGAGCATCGTCACGCAGTAGCCTAGGGAGTCGGCGATGGCGGCGCCGTTCATCTCGTATATGAGGGCAGCGGGCTTCCCCTCGTACTCCGTCGCCATGATCGCCTTCTCTGTGCCGAACATCTTCTTGGCCCAGGCGTAGGAGTCGTCCCTCTCCTTCGGGTCCACTCCCTTGTA
>CAZPMB010000025.1:21956-23489 GCA_964587735.1 uncultured Candidatus Bathyarchaeia archaeon
ATGTAGCCCTCCTCGTAGGCCCTCCTGATGTCCGGGCGGTCCCTCCAGGCGTGGCCCTCGTAGTTTCCGACGACGCCGGCGTCCCCAACCAGGAAGCCCTGGAGGTACGCATCGGTCCCCCTGTCCCTCACGATGCCCTGCCTCTTCTTCGCCTCCCTGACGACCTCGACGAGCCTCCTGTTAAGCTCAAGGATACTCTCCGGGTCGTGGACGCTTACTGGCTTTGTGCCCCTCACGGCGACGGACTTGAGGTTCTTAACCCCCATCGCGGCGCCGATGGGCGTCCCGCTCCTGTAGCCCTGCTCTATCGTCGCCTGGACGGCGAGGTTCTCGCCGGCCGGCCCGATGCTCGCGACCTGGACGTCATCGTCGTCGAGTTCCTCCCTGATCAGGGTCTCGGTCTCGAAGGTCCCTTTGCCCCATACGCCTTTCGCATCCCTGATCTCGACGTCGTCGTTGTAGACGAAGACATAGGAGGGCTTCTCGGTCCTGCCCTTGATGACGATGTTGTCGTAGCCTGCGAACTTCAGCTCCGGGGCCCATGAGCCCCCCATCCCCACGTTCCCGTACGAGTGGGACTCGGTCTTGGATGGGGAGACGGCTGTCGCCTCCATCCTCGAGGCGCCTATCAGCCCCGTGGCCGCGAGGGCCCCAGCCCCGAAGATGAGGGGAGCATCCGGGTCGTAGGGGTCCTGATTCGCCTTGCTGTGCTTAAAGAACAGCCATGCATTTCCCCCCCTCGCCCCCAGGAACATCCTGGCCTCCTCGGCCCAGGGGGCGGTAGAAACCTTACCTGTTGTGAGGTTTACCTGAAGCGTTCTACCCACCCAACCGTGAACCATCCAGAATCCCCTTCCATAAGCCATGCGCCTTTTGGTTCATTACACTTTCGGAGTGGACCGCGGCAACATGACCCACCCAGCCTTAGGGCCGTCTTTCCCTGTGGAGATTTAAAAGCCGGGAACCAATCTCTTCAGAAGGATCTTCCGATGGCGGCCCCAAGCGAGGATTCGCGCCTGCCCACAATACTTGAGGAGCTTGTGAGGGCCTTCGGCCCAGAGAGCGTCCTCACCGACTACGAAGATCGCTACGTTTACTCCTTCTACGGGGAGTTCGCCACAAGGCGTATGGAGACGCCGATTGCGGTCCTGAGGCTCCCATCGGAGGAGGAGCTGAAGAAGCTGGAGGGGCTCGCGAAGGCGCTGGGAATACGCGTCGTTAGGAACGACGTCGTGGAGTCGGTTCAACGGCCCAGGGACTCAGGTTACCCCGTGGTTCTGCTGGACTCCAGAGAGCCTATCGACTCTGCAGTCCTCAGTGAAGGGCTTTCGAAGGCCGAGGAGGCGAGTGCTCAAGTGAAACTTGGGTTCTTGGAGGAGAAGTCGCTTCACGGGTGGTTCGTCTCCTCCCTGAGAGCGAGGAGCGGATTCCGCCTCATGGGGCTCCCCGACTCCGACAGAGGGTTCTGTACCGTCGACCCGTTCCTCGGCGGCGTCGAGACCTTCTCCTCGAAGGGGCGGCTCATCCTGACGA
>CAZPMB010000026.1:0-6184 GCA_964587735.1 uncultured Candidatus Bathyarchaeia archaeon
CCCTTGTCTCAGTGTCCATCTCCGGGCTACCGCTCTCACGGCCCGTACCGGTCAAAGGTTTGGTGAGCCGTTACCTCACCAACAGCCTGATCGGCCGCAGCCCCATCCTCGGGCGTGTGCTCGCGACATGGGCGAGCTAACTTTTGGGCGTGGAACCATTCCAGGAGCCCACGCCTATCGGGCATTGTCCCCAGTTTCCCGGGGGTATACCCGTCCCGGGGTTAGGTTAGCTACGTGTTACTGAGCAGTGCGCCACTTCCCCGCCATGGTCCGGGATCGTTCAACTAGCATGGATTAGTCCCACCTCGATAGCAGTGGGGTCCGACGGGATCAATCGGAATTACCTTGCGCAAGGCCAAAAACGGAAATCGCAGGAGAACTCGCTCGACCCTCATCCGACCTGAAGGCTGTTACGCCTCTTCTCAGGTCGTCATCAGTGTTTCCGCTACTGGAGATCGACCCTTCATTCAGAGGCGGACGCCTCAGTCGGATCGAAGCCGCCATATAAGAGCGGAAGGCTATACGCCAAAAAGCGATGAGACCCAAGAGGATAAAAACATTATGATTTTCCCGGTTTCGGCTTGTCCCTATCCTAAAACAACGAATATTTGTCTGCAGGTAATTGACTCAGCGTTTAAACCATATATTTAGTTAAAGTTGAATAATTAGGAGGTCTTCTCCGGCTCGCCCTCTGCTTCCTCTGGCTTCGTCTCCCCCAGATGCTCGCTCCTCAATTTGTCAAGCTCGCTCTCAAGGAAGGCTCTGTAGCCCACGTAGAACCTCCTCTGGAGGTCCCTCGACCCCTCTGAAACGCTCTCCTTCACCTTCTCTGTGACGTATAGGATCCTGTCTATCGACTCCTCCGTGAGGATCTTGCCGGCGGCGATTAGGGAAAATCCGAGCTTCGTTACGAGTCTGAACTGTTTCTCGAGCTGGCTCTGGAGCTTTGAGTGCTGTTCTAGGGCCTTTACGCCCTCGGGAGTGATCACGAACTTACCTTGGTCGTTCTCCTTCACGAGGCCGTCCCGGAGAAGGCGCCCCATCAGGGGATAGATGAGGCCGGGGGAAGGGCTCCAGGCCCCCTCGCTCCTCCTCTTTGCCTCCTCGATGATCTCCTTCCCAGTCATGGGCTTCTCCCGAATCAGGTAGAGGGCGTAAAATCTCGTGAAGCCCCTGGGCACGCTGCTCTCGACCTTGGCCAATGGCATCTGCTCCAATATCGCTTGCGATATTCATATCGCTAGAGAATAAAAATTTATCGCTAGCGAAATAAATTCACCTATTAACACGAGTAAAAAAAAATTTAGAGAACCTGTAGGTAAAATCAACATTGCTCATCTTTCAATTAATCGAAAACTCTTGGTTAACTTAGTCACATTTATTTATAAAATAAAACAATTCTATTATCAGATAAATATGTATAACGTCGATTTAAAACCTGAGGACGTGAGCCTTGGAGAAGAGATGGAGGTCCTTGTATTAAAGGGCAAGGGCGACAGTATAATAAGCAGGATGAAAGATGGTCGAGTCATCCTCTTCAATAGGGAAAATCCGATATTCTCTGAGCTTGGACCCGGAATGATGGTTAAGTGCAAGGTCAGTTTTATCGCACAGAATTACGTAATCGTTGATCCTCTTTCGCCCCCGGATTCGGGAATCGGGGCCATAAAACTGGGGCTACAAATGGTATCCGAGTCTGACAATTGGGAGATAGCGATTTTGGGTAAAGCGATTCTATATCTTATCGAACAGCTTGAGGAACTCTAATCACGGATCTTATACCTTATTTTTTCAATTTTTTTTCTTTATTCATGAACTTACGATATTTAACGAAAATTTGTTTCATTGCGGCTGAGTCGTTCTAGCTGTCTGTGAATAAGGCAATAAAATAGTAAAGAAGAACTCCACAATCGGCAGCTTAGACGTTGTCTCCTTTTTTTTACTCTCCTCTTGTCTCAGCGTCGATTCAGTCCAATCGCATTTAGTGTAAAACGGCTTCAGCAACCGCGCTTCCAAAGCTGCTTGTGCCATCTGCTCCCTTGAGGTCGGGTGTTCTGACCTTTCCCGCGTTGAGGACGGCGTCGACGGCGTCGTCGATTCCCCTCCAGGCGGCTTTAAGCCTCTTATCCCCTCGTTTGTTGCCGATCCAATTCAGCATCATTCCGACAGAGAGTATGATAGACGTTGGGTTCGCAATCCTCTTCCCAGCGATGTCGGGGGCCGATCCGTGGGTCGGCTCCGCGTAACAATGGTCGTCGCCGGCGTTGAGGGCTCCTGCAAGGCCCATGCTTCCCTGGATCGCTCCTGACATGTCCGACAATATATCACCGTATTGGTTCGGCATAACCGCGACGTCGTAAAAATCGGGCCTCATGATCGCCCAGTATGACCAGGCGTCCACCCACGCGTAGTCTTTCTCGACATCCGGATACTCCGCCGAAACCCTGGTGTAGGTGTCCCTGAATAGGTCGTCGCCCTTACAGATCCCCCATTTACCTACACAAGAGAGGCGCCTCTTACCATCTGCCGGGGCACCTGCTCTACCCTTGTACTCTCCTCCTCTGGAGAGCTCGAAGCCGTACCTGATGACGCGCTCGCATCCCTTCCGGGTCTGGATGTATGTATCCACGCCCATCTCCGTTTCCTTTGCCCTTGTAAGGTATCCCCCAACCCCCACGTACATCTGTTCGGTGTTCTCCCTCAGGATGACGTAGTCTATGTCCCCAGCCTTCCTTCCAGCAAGAACGCTTTCGACCCCGGGCCTCAGTCTGCATGGCCTAATGTTCGCATAAACGTCTAGATCCGGCCTCAGATTGACGGGCAGGTTCGGGCCAGGCAGCCTCCCTACCCACTCCGGAAGCCCGACCGGGCCCTTGAAAATGCCGTCAGCTTCGAATACGAGCTCCTCTGTGATCTCCGGATCCCACCCACTCTCCATGTCGTGGTCCACCCAGTACTTGGCACCAAATCCATATGGACCAAGTATCTCAAGATCGAAGCCGTACTTTTCTTCAGCTGATCTCAGGACTTTGATGGCCTCGGGCACTATCTCCTCGGCGATGCCATCGCCGATCAACGCCAATACATTGTATTTTCTCGGTATGCCAATTCACCTCGTCAACATGATAGCGGAAAAACAAGGTTTAAAACCTCTTATAAAAGAACGATTTTTACTCGGATAAAATGTATCTGCCCAGACGAGGTCCATCGAAATGTACTTTGCAGAGATCTCATCTGATCGACTTCTTATAACTAGCTAATGATGATGACTACATCTAGAAGGGAGTACATTCTTACTATTTTATATTGGGCAATTATCCTTTCAGTCTGGCAATGAAGACTACGCAAATAGCTGAGAGTGTCTACATGATCGACGCCCCATTTCATGGTCAATCTGGGGTTCTTGGAACATACGTGGTTAAGGGGGAGTCCACAGTAATTGTAGACCCTGGTCCTACGGTGTCAATCCCTCATGTCATCAAAGGCTTGAGG
Source organism: uncultured Candidatus Bathyarchaeia archaeon (assembly GCA_964587735.1). Classification (GTDB taxonomy): domain Archaea; phylum Thermoproteota; class Bathyarchaeia; order TCS64; family TCS64; genus CAZPMB01. The sequence continues at coordinate 3,493 of CAZPMB010000026.1, forward strand.
AAGCTGAACATAGAGCTGGATTCACTCAAGTACGTCGCGCTCACTCATATCCACCTTGACCATGCCAGCGGTTCTTGGAAGCTACTAGAAGAATGCCCATCGGCAAGCCTCTATGTCCACCCCCGGGGTTCGGAGCATATGGTCGACCCCGAAAGACTGGTAGCAGCAGCGAGGGGGTTATTCGGAGAGGCCGTCGATAGATATGGTGATGTAAGAGGCATTTCACCCGAGAAAATAGTCGAGTCAAGCGATGGGGAGAAATTTGACTTGGATGGGGCAACCGTAAGTGTTCTGTGGACGCCGGGTCATTCAACGCACCATCAGAGCTTCTATGTCACTGATGACGAGGTCGCCATTCTCGGAGACGCCGGGGGCTTCTTTAACCTGGGTACTGGGGTGATAATGCCTACGACGCCTCCCCCCTTCAATCCCCCCGCTGCCATTGAGAGCCTTGACAGGCTAATAGCCCTGAAACCGCGTTACGTCTGTTACGGGCATTTCGGTTTTGCAGAGGATGCCGTCAAGAAGCTTGAGGCGCACAAAAGTCAGATAACAACATGGGGTCGCATCGTCGAGGAGGGGCTGGAAGAGGGGATAGAGCTGGGAGAGATATACGAGAGGATAAGAGCCAAAGACAGGATGGCGGGGATGACCGGGAAGCTCTCCGAGAGGATGCAGGAGAGGTCCTCCCATATCAATCTCCTCGGGTTCGTCAAGTATTACGAATGGATAAAAGAGAAAAAAGATTCAGTCCTTCACAAGCGTTGATGCTGTAGCATTTTTTTAAAGGGCGGGGTCAAAAACCGGTGGTTTGATATTTCTAGGCACCCGATTAAAAATGGGTTCCAGGTTGTCGGTTCTCGTCACCGGCGGGGCTGGGTTCATCGGGAGCCATCTCGTGGATTTATTGATGGATCGGGAAGAGATTGTCCGCGGATTCGACGATCTGAGCACCGGCGCCAAATCGAACATTGAGAGGTGGATTGGTAATCCGAGCTTTGACTTCGTGCGCGGAGACCTTTTAGAAGTTGATGAAATAAGAGCCGCCATTGAGGGTTGCAGGGTTGTCTATCACCTCGCGGCCAACCCCGAGGTTCGAGGCTGGAAGGTCAGCCCGGAAGATCACTTCAGGCAGAACATATTGGGCACATACAACCTCCTTGAGGCGATCAGGGAGCAAGGCGAAGTAGACCTGCTTGTCTTCACCTCAACGTCCACCGTTTACGGCGAGGCCAGCGTTTTGCCCACCCCAGAGACGTACGCCCCTTTAAAGCCCATCTCGCATTATGGCTCATCCAAGCTGGCCGCAGAAGCGCTGATATCTTCCTATGCTTCAATGTACGGTTTCCGCTGCGTCATATACAGGATGGCGAACATCATCGGGCCGCGAAGCGGCCACGGCGTTGTCCACGACTTCGTAGAAAAGTTGAGGAAGAACAACAGGGAGCTGGAAGTGCTTGGGGATGGGACCCAGTCAAAGTCGTACCTTCACGTAGACGACTGCATAAACGGGATGATCTTGGGGGCCGAAAGGGCGAATAAGCCTGTGGAGATCCTGAACATGGGATCAGAGGACAGGGTAAAAGTGCTCACGATCGCGGGGATAGTAGTAGAGGAGATGGGGCTGAAGGACGTCGAGATCAAATTGACCGGGGGTGTCGATGGAGGGCGTGGTTGGAAGGGTGATGTGAAGCTTATGCAGCTTGACAGCTCGAGGTTAAAGGCATATGGTTGGAGGCCCCGATTGGGGAGCGCCGAAGCGGTAAGGCTGACTGCAAGGTCTCTTGCTGAAAAACACAAACACACGTTTCCTTGATTTTTTTTAATCAAAAAATTAGGTCTTATTCGATTTCAACCTTTTAGGGTAGATTATTTGTTGTGGTTTAGACTCGTTTCACTTGATATGTGGTCGTTAAACGCTAAGGATTAAAGTTCGTGATCAAATTATTGGAGTGGTGTTGGTTGTAATGGTCAAATTGGCAGAGATATGCTGGTCCGACGCCGATAAGCTGTTCAAGGAGGTCGATACGGCGATCCTCCCCGTGGGCAGCACCGAACAACATGGCCCGCACAACCCCCTCGGAACGGATCACCTCGTCGCCGCCGCCCTGAGCGGCATCGCGGGCGAGAGGACGGGGGTGCCGGTTCTACCCGTCATACCCGTCGGGGTCTCGGAGCACCACAGGCAGTTCCCTGGTACGCTCTGGGTGTCGCCCCGAGTCTTCAGGGAGTATGTAAAGGCCGTCTCACTAGCCGCTGCTAGTCATGGGATTAAGAAGATGGTCATAGTGAATGGCCATGGAGGGAATACCGCAGCTCTCATGGAGGTTGCGGAAGAGTTGAGGAGGCAGCACGGCGTCTTCGCGGCGGTCCTGATGGCGTTCCCACCCACAATGATGGCGGCAGGACCAGGCCACGCAGGGGCTGGTGAGACCAGCGTTAACCTCTACTTCCACAGGCATCTCGTCAAGATGGAGCGCTCTGTTGACACGAAGCAGAAGGAAAGGCTCGGCCCCCTCAAGATAGAGGGGTTCAACAAGATCGGGCCAGCCCAGTTCGCGTGGGATACCATCGACCTCACCGGAACAGGGGTCTTAGGCGATGCCGGCCAGATGATAGAGTCTACGACGGCGACCGAGGAGAAGGGGAGGATGCTCATGGAACCGTTCATAAAGGTAGTGTGCGGCTTCAT